>JAJOKQ010000159.1 GCA_021129785.1 Clostridiales bacterium
TCTTCTTTTTTCATAGATTTCTTCAAACATTTCTTTAAACTTTTTTGCTGTGTAAATATCTATTTCGCCTATTAGCTCCACACACCAAACATTCTCTTTTTCTATATATGTTTTTTTTATATCCAGCGACATTTTACCAACCCCTCTTTTTTTTAATTTATCTAATTTTTTACTTGTGTTTTCTTCATTTAGTATTTTTGTTTACCCTTTCTTTTCTTGTTAAATCTTTTTCCTTAGGCTGTTATCTTTAATTGTTTATTATATTCTTTGCTTTTTACTCAAACAAACAGTTTTGTTTTCTATACAACAGATTATTTCTCTTTTATTTGATAGACAAGCCACTACCCTTTAGGGTAGTTAGTCGTTAACAGTCAGACAATCCAGTATGTTTTGTTTTTTATGCACATTTCCCTTATTCTTCTGCTTTTGGTACTAGCGCCAACGATACAATTTTTTGTTCTGTTTTTGTTTTCATCAAGGTTACGCCTCTTGTACTTCTTCCCATCTTTGAAATCCCTTTTGTTTCTAACCTTATTATTATTCCTTCGTTGCTTATTAACATAATATCGTCATCTTCTTCTACCGCTTTTGCTCCTACAAGCTTTCCTGTTTTAGAATCTAAATTGTAGGTTCTAACACCTTGTCCTCCTCTTGTTTTCGTGCGGTATTCAGACATTTTTGTTTTTTTGCCATACCCCTTTTCGCTAACGACTAGTAGGTCTTTATTCTCCTCTGCAACTTCCATTGTAACTACAAAATCATCTTCTTTTAATTTTATTCCTCTTACTCCCACTGATCCTCTTCCTGTAGATCTTACTTGTTCTTGTTTAAATCTTATTGCTTTTCCTCCTGCTGTTACAAGTATTATATCTTGTTTTTCATACGTAAGCTTAACATCTATCAATTCGTCTTCTTCTCTTATGCTTATCGCAATTAATCCTGTTTTTCTTGTATTTTCAAATTGCTCTAGTTTTGTTTTTTTAATAATCCCTTTCTTAGTAGCCATTATTAAGAAATCAAAATCGTTTTCTTTATCTATTTTTATAACTGATTTTACTTTTTCCCCTGCTGATAATTGTAGTAAGTTTACAATTGCTGTTCCTTTTGCTTGTCTTTTTCCTTCTGGTATTTCATATGCTCTTAGTTTAAACACTTTTCCCTTGTTAGTAAAAAATAAAATGCTACTATGACTCGATGTTATTAAAAGGTTTTCTACAAAGTCTTCTTCTCTTGTTTTTACTCCTGACTTCCCTCTTCCTCCTCTTTTTTGGCTACTATATGTATCAACTGGCAGTCTTTTTATATATCCAAAATGTGTTAATGTTATTGCCACATCTTCTTCATCTATCAAATCTTCTAAGTTTATTTCACCTTCATCTTTTACTATAATTGTTCGTCTATTTTCTTGAAACTTTTCTCTAATTTCTATTAGTTCTTTTTTTACTATCTTTAAAATTAACTCTTCACTTGACACTATTTCTCTTAGTTTTTCTATTAACTTCATTGTTTCTTTATATTCTTTAATTATTTTATCTCTTTCTAGCCCTGTTAGTTTTTGTAGTCTCATTTCTAAAATCGCTACTGCTTGTTTTTCGGATAACGCATATTCTTCTCTTAGTCCTTTTTTTGCTTCTGTTGTGTTTTTTGATTTTTTTATTAATTTAATTATTTCGTCTACATTATCTAATGCAATTTTTAAACCTTCTAAAATATGTGCTTTTTCTTCTGCCTTCTTTAAATCAAATTTCGTTCTTCTTTTAATTACAGTTTTCTGAAACTCTAAATACTTAACTAACATCTCTTTTAAATTTAACACTCTTGGTTGTCCTTCAACTAATGAAAGCAAAATAATACTAAAAGTATCTTCCATTTGTGAGTGTTTGTATAATTTGTTTAGCACTACGTTTGCATTAGCATCTCTTTTAAGTTCAATAACTATTCGGATTCCTGTACGATCACTTTCATCTCTTAAATCGGTTATTCCAATTATTTTTTTATCTCTAACTAAATCTGCTATTTTCTCTATTAGTTTAGATTTATTGACTTGATATGGTATTTCGGTAACTATTATCTGTTGTTTTCCATTTTTTCTCTCTTCTATATCTGTAATTGCTCTTACTTTTACTTTTCCTCTTCCTGTCATATATGCCTGTCTAAAACCTTCTGAACCTATAATAGAAGCTCCGGTAGGAAAATCTGGTCCTTTTACATTCTTAAGTATTTCCTCTATTTCTGTGTCTGGATTGTTTATTATCTTAATCACTGCATCTATAACTTCTTTTAAGTTGTGAGGAGGTATAGATGTAGCCATTCCAACTGCAATTCCATTTGATCCATTCACTAATAAGTTTGGATATCTACTTGGCAGAACTACTGGCTCAACTAAAGTATCATCAAAGTTTGGCACAAAATCTATTGTTTCTTTGTTTATATCCTTTACCATTTCAAGAGAAATTTTACTCATTCTCGCTTCAGTATAACGCATTGCTGCTGCACTATCTCCATCTACAGAACCAAAATTTCCGTGTCCATCTATTAACATATGTCTTGATGAAAATGACTGCGCCATTCTTACCATTGCTCCATAAACTGCACCATCTCCATGTGGGTGGTATTTTCCTAATACATCTCCAACTATACGGGCACTTTTTCTATAAGGTTTGTCTGGATAAAAACTTAACTCATTCATAGCATATAATATTCTTCTGTGAACTGGTTTTAGCCCATCTCTTACATCTGGAAGTGCTCGTCTCACTATAACACTCATAGCGTAATCTATATATGAACTCTTCATTTCTTCTACTAAACCAATATCAACTACTCTTTTGCCTTGATCCATCTTTATATTCTCTCCCTATCTCTAAATATCTATATTTGTAACATATTGCGCATTTTTTTTTATAAAATTCCTTCTAGGCTCCACTTTATCTCCCATTAGTGTACTAAAAATTTCATCAGCAATTGCTGCATCCTCTATTTTTACTTGAAGTAATGTTCTTACTTCTGGGTCCATCGTTGTTTCCCATAGTTGATCTGGGTTCATTTCTCCTAGCCCTTTATATCTTTGTATAATTATATTGTTTTTTCCAATTTCTTTTAGTTTTTCTTTTAATTCTCTGTCTGAATAGTGATATGTAATTACTTTACCTTTTTTTACTTTGTATAGTGGTGGTTGTGCTATATAAACGTATCCTTGCTCTAGTAATTGTCTCATATGTCTAAACAAAAATGTTAATATTAATGTTTTTATATGAGCTCCATCTACATCAGCATCAGTCATAATTATGATTTTATGATATCTTAATTTTTCAACGTTAAAATCTTCTCCTATACTTGTTCCAAATGCTGTAATCATTGCTATTATTTCTTTATATTTTAATATTTTATCTAATCTAGCTTTTTCTACATTTAGTATTTTTCCTCTGAGTGGTAATATCGCTTGTGTTTTTCTGTCTCTTCCTTGTTTTGCACTTCCTCCAGCCGAGTCTCCCTCTACTATATAAATTTCACTTAGCGCAGGATCTTTCTCTGAGCAATCAGCAAGCTTTCCTGGAAGCGTTGAGTTTTCTAAAAAACCTTTTCTTCTCGTTAGTTCTCTTGCTTTTTTTGCCGCTTCTCTGGCTCTTTTTGCGCTTAAACATTTTTCCATGATTTTTTTTGCATCTATTGGGTTTTCATTCATAAAAGCATTTAAGTTTTCATTTACTATGCTCTCTACAATCCCTCTAATTTCACTGTTTCCTAGTTTTGTCTTTGTTTGTCCTTGAAATTGTGGTTCTATTAGCTTCACAGAAATTATTGCCGTTAAACCTTCTCTTATATCTTCTCCTAGTAAGTTTCCGTCTTTTTCTTTAATGTGATTATTTTTCTTTGCATAATCATTAATTACTCTTGTAAGAGCACTTTTAAATCCTACTAAGTGGGTTCCTCCCTCTTGTGTGTTAATATTATTAGCAAAGGTATGTATGTTTTCTGTATACGCGTTTGTGTATTGCATAGCTATTTCAACTACTACTTCATTTTTTTCTTTTTCTATATATAATATTTTATTGTGAATGCTCTCTCTGCTTTTATTTAAATGTTTAACAAATTCAACTATTCCGCCTTCATAATAAAAAATGCTCTCTTTTTCTTTATCTTCTCTTTCATCTTCAATTTTTATAGTAATTCCTTTATTCAAAAAGGCTAATTCTCTTAATCTATATTCTAATGTTTCGTATTTAAACTCTATTTCTTCAAATATTGTAGAATCGGGTAAAAAAGTAATTGTTGTTCCTCTTTCTTTACTCTCTCCTATAACTGTTACATCTTTTTCTGGCTTGCCTTTTTTGTAGCTCTGGTAGTATGTTTTTCCATTTTTATTTACTCTTACTTCTACTTTTTCAGAAAGAGCATTTACAACAGAAAGCCCTACTCCATGGAGTCCACCGGATACTTTATATCCTCCACCTCCAAATTTTCCTCCTGCATGCAAAACAGTCATTACAGTTTCTAGAGCAGATTTTCCTGTTTTTTTGTGAATATCAACTGGAATTCCTCTTCCATTATCTACAACTTTAACTATATTTCCCTTTTTTATAGTGATTTTGATTTTATCACAATAACCTGCTAAAGCTTCATCTATGCTATTATCTACAACCTCATAAACTAAGTGATGTAGCCCTCTTGGTCCAGTTGTACCTATATACATACCTGGCCTTTTTCTCACTGGTTCTAATCCTTCTAACACTTGTATTTGTTGAGCATTATACTCTTGTTCTTTACGTTGCATCAAGTTTCCTCCTTGTGAAACATTTATCTTTTTGTTTCCTTTGTTTTTTTACTCATCAAAAAACTTATTTCTAATAATCTATTCACATAAATTTCTTCTCTTTTTCTTATTTTTCGTAGTTGCTATTTATCTCTTCCGAAATATAAAATATTTTCTTTTCTTTTTCTTGTGTTCTTTTTAAGTTCTCTATCGTTGTTGTTGTAATAAATGTTTGTATTCCTTCTAGGTTTTCTAATAAATGGTTTTGTCTTTTTTTATCTAACTCACTCATAACATCATCAAGTAAAAGAACTGGATATTCTTCTATTTCTGCTTTTATTAATTCTATTTCTGCTAATTTTAATGATAACACAGTTGTTCTTTGTTGTCCTTGCGAACCATATTTTTTAACATTTTTTTCGTTTATATTAAAAATCAAGTCGTCTCTATGTGGTCCTATCACAGTAAATCCTCGTTTTTCTTCTTTCCATGAGCTTTTCAATTGTATTTTGTAATTTTCATATATCTGTTTTGTTTCATTTTTTTCTTCAAGTTGAACACTGCTATTGTAAATAATTCCTATTTTTTCTTTTTCGTCTGTAATTCTTCTATGTATTGGTTTTGTTATTAATTCAAGCTTTTTTATAAATTTTTTTCTATATGCAATCAATAATGTTCCAGTATTTAATAACTGTTCATCCCAAATTTCAATATTTTCTCTTTTTTTACTGTTATTTTTTATAGCCTTATTTCTTTGCATTAGTATTTTATTGTATTGTTTCCATATATAATAATACCTTGGATATATTTGAGATATTTCATTGTCTATAAAATTTCTTCTTTCTACTGGACCTTCTTTAATTATTTTTAGGTCTTCAGGTGCAAAAATAACCACATTCAAATTTCCTAAAAATTCTCCTTTACTTCTTACTTTATTTTTATTAATTCTAATCTCTTTTCTTTTTCCCAAAAGCATTTCAATATCAACATTTCTATTATTTCTTATCACTTCTATTTTTGTATATGCTTCTTCTTTATCCTCTTTTATCATTTCTGTGTAATTAGTTGTCCTAAAAGATTTTCCTATAGCGCATATATATAATGCTTCAATTATATTTGTTTTTCCTTTTGCATTATCGCCGACAAAAATGTTTATTTTGTTATTAAACTCTATTTTTAGTTTATTGTAGTTTCTAAAATTAATTAATTCTAATCCTTTAATTATCAACCAATCACTCCTAATATATTTTTTTTTAGAAGTAAATATTCTTTCAATTTTACTTATTTTTTTAAATAATTATTATTTTTTTTTCTGCTACTTCTACTTTATCTCCTCTTCTTATTTTTTTTCCTCTTCTTACTTCTATTATACCATTAACTTTTACTTCTTCATTTTGTATTATTATTTTGGCATGCCCTCCTGTTACTGCAATGTCAGTTAATTTTAATAATTGATCTAATTTAATATACTCTTCTTTTATCTTTACTTCGTTCATTTTATTTTCCTCTCTCTGCTGTTTTTGTATTTTCTTTATATACCTGATATTCTTACTGGTAAAACTAAATATATATAATTGTCATTATTAACAGGTTTAATTATTCCTGGTCTTACATTAGTTGTAAAGCTAAAAATAACTTTTTCTTCTTCTATTACTTTTAATGCTTCAATTATGTATTTCGAATTAAAAGCTATTTCTATGTTTTCTCCTTCTTTTTCAATTTCTATCTCTTCGTATCCTTTCCCTAGTTCTGAGTTTGATAAAATAATAACTTTATCTTCTAAAATATTCATTTTTACTAAGTTTTTCTTGCTTTCTGTTGAAATCAAGGAAGCTCTTTCAAGACAATCTATAAGTTTTTTTGTTTCAACTATTATTTTAGTATTAAATTCGTTTGGTATTATCTGTTTGTAGTTTATAAATTCTCCTTCTAATAATCTAGATATAATTTTGCTTTTTCCTATATAAAAAATTACATGGTTTTCTGCTATATTTATGTCTATTTTATTTTCTTCTTCGCTATTAATAATGCGACTAACTTCACTAAGTGTTTTATCAGGTATAACTACTTTATGGCTATTTTCTGTGTTAATTTTTCCTTTTCTTAAAGCCAGTCTATATCCATCTAAAGCTACCATGTTTAATTCATTTTTTTCTATTTCAAATAAAACACCCTTTAAAATTGGCTTAGAGTCAATTTTAGATGTCGAAAAAATAGTTTGCTTTATCATATTTTTAAATAAATCTTCCTCTAACGAATATTTATCTCCTCCTTTTACTTGTGGTAGTTCTGGGTATTCATTAGCATTCCATGTTGAAATTATAAATTCTGTAGTTCCATATTTAATTACTAAGTTATTTTCTTCTGTTTTAATTATATCAACAGAGGCGTTAGGTAGTTTTCTTATTATCTCGCTAAAGAGTCTTGCATCAACAACGGTTTTTCCTTCACTAATTACAAAAGCTTCTATATCATTTTGTATTCCTATTTCTAAGTCAGTAGATATAAAAGTTACTTTATTTTCTTTTACTTCAATAAGAATACCTTTTAATATAGACAAATTACTTCTATTTGAAACTGCTCTTATTATAATTGAAAGACTATTCATTAAAGATTTTTGAGGAATTCTAAATTTCATTGTGGATAACCTCCATTATATTTTTAAGATAGATAAATAAATAATAAGTATAGTAGTAGTAGTAGTACTTGTGTTTTTGTGGATAAGCAATTGTAAAATAGAAAAAACAAAGAATTACTGGTGTTTATAAAATGTGTAAAAGAACAAAAAAATATCCACAGAAAAAAAAGAAAAAAAGTTATTCATAAAGTATAAACAGCTAAATGTGTACAAGTTTTTTGAAAAATAATTACATATTTCCCTTCAGTTCATTATTTACAATTTCTAGTTTTTCTTTTAGATTTGGTACTTTTTCAAGCAAAGATAATATTTTAGAATGAGCATGAATAACGGTAGTATGGTCTCTTCCACCAAAAGCTTCTCCTATTTTTGGAAGAGATAAATCCGTTAACTCTCTAGCAAGGTACATTGCTACTTGCCTTGGAAAAGCAATAGATCTTGTTCTCTTTTTTGAATTAAAATCTTCTTTTTTTATATCAAAATGTTTAGATACTACATCTTTAATGAGATCAATATTTAGTATTCTAGATTTAGAAGCAAAAACCTCTTTTAATGCATCGCTTGCTAAATCAATAGTAATTTCACAATTAGTTAAAGAAGAATAAGCTACTATTCTAATAAGAGCACCTTCTAATTCCCTTATATTAGATTGTATTTTTCTTGCAATATACAGGATGACATCGTCTGGAACATTTAATTTTTCATTTTCTGCTTTTTTGCGCAATATAGCTATTCTTGTTTCAAAATCAGGAGCTTGTATGTCTGTAATCAATCCCCATTCAAAACGAGATTTTAATCTTTCTTCAAGTGTAGGAATTTCTTTTGGAGGACGGTCACTTGATATAATTATTTGTTTGTTTGATTCATGTAATGCGTTAAAAGTATGAAAAAATTCTTCTTGAGTACTTTCTTTTCCAGCTAAAAATTGTATATCGTCTATTAATAATATATCGACGTATCTATATTTATTTCTAAACTCTATATTAGTATTGTCACGAATAGAAGTAATAAGCTCGTTCATAAAAGTTTCAGAAGAAACATAAGCAATTTTTGCATGTGGATTTTGTTCTCTAACAAAATGGCCAATAGCGTGCATAATATGAGTTTTACCGAGTCCAACACCACCATATATAAAAAGAGGATTATAGGCATTAGCAGGAGATTCAGCAACAGCAACGGCAGCAGCATGCGCAAATCTATTTCCATTTCCTATAACAAAAGTATCAAAAGAATACTTAGGATTTAGTTTTGTTAAGTTTGAAAGAGAATTAGTTTGCAAAGCATTGGAAGTTTCACCGATTGTAGCATTGTTATTGATTAAATTTCCTTCGCTAGGAAGAAAAATATCAATAGAATATTTTATACCTGTTACCTCTTCTAACGCGTTGGCTAGTAATATTAGGTAACGCTCTTTTATAATGTCTTTGATAAATACATTTGGAGCTATAAATGTAGCTTTTTTAGATTCAAATGAACAAAAAGATAAAGAGTTAAAACAGGTATTAAAACCAGTTGGTGATATTTCTTTCTTTAGAATAGCTAAAGTTTCATTCCATATGTCTTGATGTATTTGTTGCATAAAAAAACCTCCAAAAATAATAGTATAAAAGAATATCCCATTAATAAGCTAAAGTGCAAGGAAATAAGGATGATTCTCATAAAAAATTGTTAAGCTACATCTTAAGTCGTAAATAAAAATTGATTTCCACAGAAAAAGTATGTGTATGAAATGTGGATAAACAAGATGTAATACTATTATACAAAAAAGTTGTTAACAAAAGCAACAGTTATTTTATCCACAGGAGAAAGAAGTTAAATAATTATAGAAATTTGGCAGAAAAATTGTTTTAAAACTGGATGATTTCTGCTAAAAGAGATTTCAAGAGAATAATAAATTAAGGAGATATGCTCATTGATTGTGATGAGAAAAGATTTTATTGTACAAAAATAGAGAAAATAAAAAGTATACACAACGTTATCCACAAAATGTGTATAAAATATCATGGTGTGAATAACTTATTATTATTATTAACAAAATAAAAAAGAAGTCATTATTGACAGAAAAAAGAAGAAGGTCTGTAAATTTATTTGAATTTATTATTCAGAAAAGCTTGTTTAAAGAGAAGTTCTTTGATAGAATAAAGGATGTCTTCAATTGTTAATATAAAAAGAATGAAAGTTCATTTATGTTTTTAGGAAAGTATTTTATAAAGAAGAATAGAAAATAGGAAAATGAACAAAATGATAATTGTATATAACATAATTATTGAGAATGATTTTTTAATAAAGAGTAGAAGACAATAGCAAACAGATTTTAATAAGTAACACTAATAGAAGGAGGTGTTTTTAATGAAAAGAACATATCAACCTAAAAAAAGACAGAGAAGTAAAGAACATGGCTTTAGAAAGAGAATGAGAACTAAGAGCGGAAGAAATATAATAAAAAGAAGACGTATTAAGGGTAGAAAGAAGCTGACTGCATAAGGCCGCATTTTGTGGTCTTTTTCTATAATTCTATGGAGATGGATTATATATGAATAGGAGAAATAATATAAAAAAAAACGAAGAATATAGAGAAGTATATAATTGCGGAAAGTCAATGGCAAATAGGATACTCATTATTTACTTTAAAAAAAATGATATAAAAGAAAATAAAATTGGGTTCACTGTATCAAAAAAAGTAGGAATAAGTGTTGTTAGAAATAGAGTAAGACGACTTTTGAAAGAGAGTTATAGACTGAATTATGAGAAGATGAAAAAGGGGTATGATATCGTATTTATTGCAAGAAAGAATGCTTGCGATTCTTCTTTTAAAGAAATACAAAGTGCTATGATGCATTTATTAAGGAAGAAAAAGCTTTTAAAATAGCAATTAGTAGGAGAGATAGAAATGAACAGGTCAATTATAGGTATAATTAAGATATATCAAAAAATAATTTCTCCACTAAAAAGAAAAACATGTCGTTTTTATCCAACTTGCTCAAGTTATTGCATTGATGCATACATGACTTTTGGCTTTTTAAAAGCTACATACTTATCCATTTATAGAATATTTAGGTGCAACCCCTTTAACAGCGGGGGATACGACCCTTTAATAAAGAAGAGAAAATAGGAGGTTTTAATTTTGGGTTTACTAGCAGGACCTTTTGGTGCATTATTAAAATTTATTTTTGATATAGTAGGTAATTATGGATTGTCTATAATAATATTTGCTATAGTAGTTAAGCTATTTTTGGTGCCATTAACAATTAAGCAGACAAAATCAATGGAACAAATGAGTGAATTACAGCCAAAAATTAAAGAGATTCAAGAAAAATATAAAAACGATAAAGAGAAAATAAATATTAAGACTATGGAGCTATATAAAGAGCATAAAATAAACCCTTTCGGTGGCTGTCTTCCTATGTTAATACAACTTCCCGTTATTTTTGGTATGTTTACTGCGCTTAGAAATCCGGGAATGTACGTTTTTGGATCAGAAGAAATCTATAGAAGTATAGACACAAGTTTTCTATGGTTATCAAATTTAAGTGATCCTGACTTGTGGATTTTACCAATAACTGCAGGTATTACAACTTATTTCTCTAGCTTGACCATGGCAACCGGGAAGAGCGATAATCCAACACAGAAAATGATGCTATACATGATGCCTGTAATGATAATATGGTGGGGAAGAAGTTTTCCAGCAGGTCTAACTTTATATTGGGTAATTAGTAATTTATTCCAGGCAATTCAACAAGTATTAATTAACAAACCAAAGTTTTTACTCGATTTCTTTAATAAGGGGGAATGAAATTTATGAAAACAAAAGAGTTTTACGGTGATACTGTAGATGAAGCTATCGAAATTGGATTAAGTAAGCTTGGATTAGATATAGACGGAGTCGAAATAGAGATAATTAATATGCAGACAAATGGATTCTTAGGCTTGATTGGAAAAAAACAGGCAAAAGTGAAACTCACAGTTATAGAAAATCCAGAAGAAGATATTAAAAGATTTTTAGGCAAAGTATTTAATGCAATGAATTTGAAAGTAAATATGGAAATAAAGGTAAAAGAAAATAGTATATATGTTGAAATGAAAGGCCCAAATATAGGGGTGCTAATAGGAAGAAGGGGACAAACCCTTGATTCTTTACAATACTTGACCAATATTATCTATAATAAAAATAACGAAAAGTATAAAAGAGTCTATCTCAATGCTGAAAACTACAGAGAGAAAAGAGAAGAGACGTTGACAAGATTAGCAGTTAAAATGGCAAGAAAAGTAAAGAAAGAAAAAAGAACAGTAGTTTTAGAACCTATGAACAGATATGAAAGAAGAATAATACATGCATCTTTACAAGGAGATTCTTATATAAAAACATATAGTGAAGGGGAAGAACCTTATAGAAAAGTTGTAATTTCTGTGAATAACTAACGAAAACGCCCGGTGTAATACTGGGTTTTTATACGAAATGACGGTTCTGACAAAGCTTCAAGAGAATAACCTTTAAAAAACTACAGGCATTATTCCTGTGGAGCTAAACAGGAGATTTTTTATTTTTATATAGGGAGGAAACAAGAGTGTATGAAGAAGGAACCATAGCTGCTATTGCGACAGCACAGGGGGAAGCAGGTATAGGTATTATAAGAATTAGTGGTGAAAAGGCTCTAGAAATAGCAACTAAAATATTTAGAAGTGAAAGAAAAAAGAATTTTAATAATGCAGAGCCTAGAAAAATGTACTATGGTAGCATTATTGATCCAGAGAGCAATCAAATTGTCGATGAGGTATTAGTTGTATATATGAAAGCACCTTTTACATATACAAAAGAAGATGTAGTTGAAATTAACTGTCATGGAGGGATTGTCCCAATAAGAAGAATATTAGAACTAATACTAAGACATGGAGCGAGACCGGCTGAAGCAGGAGAGTTTACAAAGCGAGCATTTTTAAATGGTAGAATAGATTTGTCGCAGGCGGAAGCTGTAATGGATTTAGTGAGCGCAAAAACGGAAAAAGGCTTTGATATTGCAATGAGTCAACTAGAAGGAACTTTATCTAAAGAGATTAAAAGTATGAAAGACGAAGTAGTTGAAATATTAGCGCATATTGAAGTGTCTATTGACTTTGCGGAAGAGGATATTGATAAAATCGCGTTAAATTACTTGAAAAACAAATGTGAAAACATAGAAACAAAATTAAAACAGTTAATAAAAACAGCTGAAACAGGCAAAATTATAAAAGAGGGAATAAAAACAGTAATAGTAGGAAAACCAAACGTAGGGAAGTCTTCTCTGATGAATGCGTTGCTTAAAGAAAATAGAGCAATTGTGACGGAGGTACCAGGTACAACAAGAGATGCTATTGAAGAACAATTAATTGTAAAAGGTTTTTTATTAAAAATTGTAGATACGGCAGGAATAAGAGAGACGGAAAATATAGTAGAGAAAATCGGAATAGAAAGAACAAAAGAATTGTTTAATAAAGCAGATTTAGTAATATTTATGATTGATTCATCAAAAAAATTGACAAGTGAAGATATGCAGATTATAGATTTAATAAAAAACAAGGAATCGTTAGTGATAATAAACAAAACAGATTTGGAGACTAAAATAGATTTTTTTATGGTAAAAAAATTGCTTAGAGAAAAGAGAATAATCAAGACATCACTAAAAGAAAATAATGGAGTAGAGAAAATAGAAGAATATATAGTTGATATGATTTATAAAGGTGAAGTTAAAACAAACGACGACATAGTTTTGACAAATGCAAGACATAAAAATGCATTAGAGCGGGCTTTAACAAGTATTGGCGAGGCATTAGAATCAATAAATAGAGAAATGGCACTGGATTTTATAGAGGTAGATATTAGAATTGTATGGGAATCCTTAGGGGAGATAACAGGAGAAACTATAAGAGAAGATGTAATAGATCACATTTTCAGCAATTTTTGTGTAGGAAAATAAAAGAATTTGCTTTTACTCATGTGCAATAAAAACTAGAGAATTTTGATAAAACAACTAAGTGGGAAAACAGAAGTATAAAAAAAGTCTTTTTTGAATACCTAAAGAAAGAGTTCTATGCGAAACGATAGATTTTGATTCTCTAGTAATAATGTTAATGAATTATTAAGATAAAGAGTGGGATAATATGAAGTAAAGAGGTGTTTCTAATGAAATTTTTAGCAGATAAATATGATATAGTAGTTGTAGGAGCAGGGCATGCAGGATGTGAAGCTGGACTTGCAAGTGCAAGAATGGGTTTTAAAACATTGATTTTATCGATTTCTTTAGATTCTATTGCGATGATGGCTTGTAACCCTTCAATAGGAGGAACAGGTAAAGGACATCTGGTAAGAGAAATAGATGCTCTTGGAGGAGAAATGGGCTTAAATATAGATAAAACTTTGATACAAAGCAAAATGTTAAATACTGCAAAAGGACCTGCTGTACATTCTTTGAGAGCACAAGCAGATAAAACTAAATATCATATAGAAATGAAAAAAACCATAGAAAAACAAACTAATTTGGATTTGTTTCAAGGCGAAGTTGTTGAATTAATTGTAGAAAAAAACGTTGTAAAGGCTGTGGTTACTAGAACAGGTGCAATTTATGAGACAAAAGCAATTATACTTGCAACAGGAGTATATTTGAAAAGCAAAATATTTATCGGAGAAGTAAATTTTGACTCTGGTCCTAATGGTATGTTTCCATCCCAGTTTTTATCAGAGAACTTAAAGAAATTAGGACTTAATTTAAGAAGATTTAAAACAGGGACGCCAGCACGTATAGATAGAGACTCTGTCGATTTTACAAAAATGGAAGTACAGCAAGGAGATAAAGAAATAGTTCCTTTCTCTTTTTTAAATGAAAACATAAGTGTTGACCAAGTGCCTTGTTGGTTAACGAGAACAACACCAGAGACAAAAAAAATTATTGAAAAAAATATAAATAGATCAGCATTATATAGAGGAGATATGGATAGTGTTGGACCAAGGTATTGTCCATCTATAGAAGATAAGATTGTGAGGTTTACAGACAAAGAAACGCATCAATTATTTATTGAACCAGAAGGAGTAAATACAAAGGAAATGTATTTACAAGGAATGTCCTCAAGTTTACCTGAAGAAATTCAAATTAGTATGATGAGAACGGTGACAGGGTTAGAAAAAGTGAAAATTATGAGACCAGCATACGCAATTGAGTACGACTGTATAGACCCACTACAGTTAAAGCCCTCTTTGGAGATTAAGAAAATAGAAGGATTGTTCAGTGCAGGTCAATTTAATGGATCTTCTGGTTATGAGGAAGCAGCAGCACAAGGATTGATAGCAGGAATAAATGCAGGCTTGAAAATTAAAGGAGAAGAGCCTTTAATTATAGATAGATCAGAAGCATACATCGGAGTTTTAATTGATGACTTAGTTACAAAAGGTACAAACGAACCATATAGAATGATGACATCAAGAGCTGAATATCGATTAGTGTTGAGACAAGACAACGCGGACTTAAGGTTAACAGAAAAAGGCAAACAAATAGGTCTTGTTTCACCTGAAAGATTTCAAAGAGTAAAGACTAAGGAAAAGAGAATTAAAGAAGAAATAGAAAGATTAAAGAAAACTTCGGTTTCACCAGCAAAGGCAAATGACGCACTTGAGAGAGCAAACAGTTCAAAGATAGGTGGGGGAATAACTTTATATGAACTATTGAAGAGACCTGAAATTAATTATGAGAATATAGAAGAAATTGATTTTTCTAGACCAAAAGGGATATTAAGAGATTTTTTAAAACAATGCGAAATTACAATAAAATACGAAGGATATATAAAAAAGCAGTTAAGACAAATAAATCAGTTCAAAAAACTGGAGAAAAAGAAAATTCCAGTCGAGATATCTTATTCTAAAATATCAGGACTTAGGCTAGAGGCTCGACAGAAGTTAGAGGAGATTAGGCCATTGTCTATAGGACAAGCGTCAAGAATATCAGGAGTTTCACCTGCTGACATTTCCGTTTTGCTGGTTTTTTTAGAAAATGAAAGAAGAAAGAGAGAGAATTGATATGAAAGCAGAAGAAATTTTTTACGACGGATGTAGTCAGATGGGAATTGTAATTGCGGATGAAGAAATTGAAAAGATGATGAAGTTTAAAATGATTGTTTTAGATTGGAATAAGAAAATGAATTTGACATCTATTAAGGATGGACGAGACTTTGTAATAAAACATTTGTTAGATTCTATTTCTTGTCTTACTATTGACGAAGTGAAGAAGAAACAGAAAGTAATAGATATAGGAACGGGAGCAGGTTTTCCAAGTATACCATTAAAGATTATGCTGCCAGAGATAGAACTAACACTTTTAGATTCATCGAGCAAAAAAATAGATTTTTTAGAGGAAGTTTGCATGAGTTTGGAACTAGAGAAAGTAGAGGTAATTCACGGAAGAGCAGAAGAATTAGGGCAAAACAAAGAATATAGAGAGTGCTATGATTTGGTGTTGGCTAGGGCTGTTGCCCCAATGAATGTATTGGTAGAATATTGCTTGCCTTTTCTTAAAGTCGGAGGTCATTTTGTTTCTCAAAAAGGGCCTCGCCTAGAAGAAGAAATAAAAACTGCAAAAGTTGCTATTGATATTCTTGGTGGAGAGGTTAAGTACATAGAAAAAATTACTCTGCCATT
>JAJOKQ010000066.1 GCA_021129785.1 Clostridiales bacterium
TTATTCCCTCAGTAAGTACCATTCTTTGCTCATCATCTAAATCGTTAAGCAACATGCTCAAATAATTTCTTCGCATAATTAGAACCTCTTCAATAGTTTCATATCCTCTTTCTAACACAATTATCCTTATTATTCTACGATCTTTTGTACCTTTAACTCTTTTTACCAACGACTTGTCTTCCATTCTATTTACCAAGTCTGTAATTGTACTACAAGCCAAATGCATTTTTTTGCTGAGTTCGCTTATTGTTAAATCGTTGCCCTTAATTAAGTACTGTAGTGCTTCAAATTGTGGTGGCGTTATTCCTAAATCACTCAAAATATTTCTACCTTCACGTTTTATTTTAGTACAAACGCATCTTAATTCTTCTTCTATTTTAACGATTGTGCTATCGTACATAATTTTCTGCATATTTAATCCTCCTGCACTATATTATTATCTATAATTCTAACATAAATTCTCCTGCTAGGCTATACATAATTTGTATAACGTCTCACAACAATCTTTTTGCAATCTCACAATAAAATATTTTTTAAAAAAGGTCTTTTCTTTTATACGTCGAATAAAGTATAATTAGACTATTAATAATTGTTACCATACATATAGCATAAAAAAAGTACGTATGCATTGGATAAGGAGGACGTGTTTTCAATGAAAGAATATTATCATTTAATTAACACTCATAAAAAAAGACTTTCTTTTTTAATTATTCCTAGTACAACTAATAAAATATTAAAATTTAGTATTCCCTACTGGATTCCAGCAATTGCCTCTTTGCTTGTTATACTCACCCTATCATGCACCTATATTTTTTCATATATGTTTTTCGATACTGCGGCTGATTTAGCCTTAGCTGAACTACAAATTAATAAATTAGAATTAGAGAATGAAGTTCAATATGAAGAAATTGCTTTCTTGAACAATAGAACACGAGAAATCAACACTAAACTACAAAACTTAAATCTACTTCAGGATAAAGTAAAAAATATGGTGGGATTAGATGAAAACAACAAAAAAGAGCTTGTATCCTGCCTTGTAACAAGATCCGATGTACGTTCTTCATTGTTTGGTTCTAACTACCAAGATGATTTTGATTCACTAAACAGTCTAATTGAAAGTCAAACAATAAGCATGCAACAGCTTATTGTTGATGTTGAAGAACAGCTAAAATACTTAGATGCCCGTCCTGATTTCTTTCCTACTAAAGGACGTCTTTCTTCTCCTTTTGGATATAGAATTTCACCTTTTTCAAGGAGAAGAGAGTTTCATCATGGTATAGACATTGCAAACAGTACTAATACCCCTATATATGCCGCTGGTAGTGGTATTGTAACTTTTTCAGGGTATCAGAGTTCCTACGGCAGAGTTATCATCATTTCTCATGGTTTTGGGTATACCTCAGTATATGCTCACAATAGAAGCAACTTAGTTGCAGTGGGAGATCATGTGAAAAAAGGCGACATGATTGCTAAAATGGGTAGTACTGGTAGAAGCACTGGCCCTCATTTACATTTTGAAATTAGAATAAATGGTGATACCGTTGACCCTAAAACAATATTAGCAGAATAATATAATTAATATTTAGAAAGTGAGGAATTAGTATGTTTAATAAGAAACGCGCATTTTCATTTAGCCAAATTGATTCTTTAATTGGTAAAAATACCATCTTAGAAGGAGTTGTCCATAGTGTAGGAACCTTACGAATTGATGGTGAAATAAAAGGCGAGATTATTTCTGAAGGAAATATCTTTTTAAGTGAAGAAGGCAAAATCACTGGAAATATTAAGGCTTCCAATATTTTAATATCAGGCAAGGTCATTGGAGATATAGTTGCTACAGATTCATTAAGAATTACATCTTCAGGACGACTTTTAGGAAATTCAAATGCTAAAACATTTGTAATTGATGAAAATGCGATATTCGAAGGGAAATCTAAGCAATACATCGCAAGTCCCACGCAAAATACGGACAAACAAAATAGTAATACTCAAAGCACAGATAAGCCCGTAAAAAAGAAAGAAAAGAAATAACTATCTAATTGGAGGCCCCCTTTTTTGGGGTTTCCTTTCGTTTTAAGACTACGAGGTGATAATTTGACAAGCTTTTTAACCTTAAAAGATTTTTTTATCGCAAATAAATGGAAATATATTCTGGGGGTTCTGTGGCTTGTTGTTGTTGATCTCCTTCAACTTGCAATTCCAGAAGTTCTAAGAAGGTTTACTGATAAACTACAAAACAATTTGCTTGCTTTTGATAATGTACTTTTTTATGGGCTAATCATAATTGGAATTGGAATAAGCATAGCTGTATTCCGTTTTTTATGGCGCATTTTCATTATTGGTACTTCTAGAGAATTACAATATTATTTAAGAAATAGACTGTTTTCTCATCTCCTAACTCTTTCTCCAGATTTTTATAATAGAAGCAAAACGGGAGAATTAATGGCTCTTTCTTTAAGCGATATTGGCGCTGTTATACGTGCACTTGGGATGGGTTTAGTCTTAATTACTGATTCTATCTTGATTACTGTTGTCGCTATAACTATGATGCTAACAACGACTGATCTTAAACTAACTTTATTTGCTCTAATACCATTACTTTTTTTAGTATTTATTATTAGTAAATTTGGAAACCAAATAAATTCCAGATCCAAGCAAGTCCAAAAATCTATTGCCTCTTTAACCGACACAGTACAAGAAAATTTTTCGGGTATAAGAGTTGTTAAATCTTACGTGCAAGAAAAGGAAGAAATACATAAATTTGGCATCAGAAACCAAATGGTTTTCAATGAGAAAATGTATCTTGTAAGAATATTTGGAATGTTCTTTCCTATCATACAATTACTCTCTGCACTTAGTTTTGTTGTTGCAATTGGATATGGTGGCTTTCTTGTTGTAAATGAAAGCATCACACTAGGAGATTTCATAGCTTTCAACGCATATTTGAATCTGCTAGTCTGGCCAATGATGGCTATGGGTTGGGTTGTTAATGTTATGCAACGAGGGGCTGCCTCAATGGATAGAATCAATAAGATTCTAGATGAAACTCCTGCAATTACCGATGCAGTTGATGCTCAGCCTCTAAACACTTTTAACGGTGACATCGTATTTGACTGCGTGACTATGAATTACCCAAATAGCAATATTAATTCACTAAACAACTTTTCATTGCGTATACCTGCCGGTACAAGTTTGGGTGTAATTGGAAAAACAGGCAGTGGCAAAACTAGCATTGCAACTTTACTATTGCGTCTCTACGAACCTAGTAGCGGTACAATATCTATTGACGGTAAACTCATTAACAAACTAACTCTTTCATCTCTTAGGAATCACATCGGGTATGTAGATCAAGATAGCTTCTTGTTTTCTGATACAGTAGCAAACAATATTGCTTTCGCCGTAGATTCCTTTACTCAAAGTGATATTGAAAAAGCAGCTGAAATATCTAACATACACAAGAATATTATGAATTTTCCAGATCAATATGAGACTTTTATTGGAGAACGGGGCGTAAACCTATCAGGTGGTCAGAAGCAAAGAATTTCTATAGCACGATGTTTGATGAAAAAACCAAGCATACTTATTCTAGATGATTCTTTGTCAGCAGTAGATACTGAGACAGAAAAAAAAATCATTGATGCAATTAACTTAGAGCGTAAGAATAAAACAAATATAATTATATCTCACAGAATTTCTACGATTAAAGATTGCGATCATATTATTGTACTAGATAATGGATCTATTTTTGAGCAAGGCACACACGAAACACTTTTGAAAAACAATAGTCTCTACAATGATTTTTATCAAAAACAACTTCTTAGAGAAAAAATAGATTATGAGTAAAGTTTTAGAATCAGAATATAAATTTCGGGAGGCACTCTGACTAATATGTATAAAGAAGAACAACTGAGCAAAGCTTATGATTCAAAAATTATGATGCGTCTCTTAGTATTCGCGAAACCATATTGCTTTTTACTATCTGTCTGTATTATTTTAGTATTTTTAGTAACTGTTACAAATCTAGCACACCCCTATATTATTAAGTTAGCCATAGACAATTATATTATTGGGAGTTCGCCTACAGACGTGCTTTTTAACAACAGTATATCTGGACTAACTTCGCTAAGCATTATTTTTCTTTTTTTCATCATTGCAAGATTTGTGCTTAGCTACATCCAAGTATATTTATTAAACTATGTAAGCAATAAGATTATATACAATATTCGCCAAGAACTCTTCACTCATCTACAAAATATGTCTCTAAGTTTTTTCGATAAGAATCCTATTGGCAGGTTAGTTACGCGTGTTACAAATGATACTGAAACATTGCACGAAATGTACTCCGGAGTGCTCGTAAATCTGTTTAACGATATTTTCCTTCTTATTGGTATTGTCATTGTAATGATTCACCTTGATGCCAAACTGGCTTTGCTGTCTTTTATTGTTATCCCAATTATTATAATATCTACATTAATTTTTAGAAGAAAAGCACGTAAGGTTTATAGAATTATTCGATTAAAAATAGCAAAACTTAATTCATCATTGAATGAAAACCTAACAGGAATGAAAATTATTCATGTTTTCAAAAGAGAGAAACAGCAGTTTGAAAAATTTGATAACATAAGCAAAGAACTCTTAGCCGCAGACAAAAATGAAATATTTATTTTTTCCATCTTTCGACCTTCCATGGAAATCGTTCGTTCTCTTGGCATAGCAATTATTATATGGTATGGTGGCGGGCAAGCTTTACAAGGTAATATGCCGTTTGGCGTTCTTTTTGCTTTTATCGATTATATAAAAAGATTCTTTAAGCCAATCAATGATATGACTGAAAAAGTTAATATTTTGCAATCCGCTATGGCTTCTTCCGAAAGAATCTTTGCTCTATTAGATAAGAGTCCAGCTATCACTTCACCTTCTAATCCTCAAGACATCAAAAAACTCGCTGGAAGCATTGAGTTTAAAAATGTTTGGTTTGCATACAATGAAAATGAATGGGTCTTAGAAGATATTAGTTTCAAAATTAACCCAAGCGAATCAATAGCTTTTGTTGGTGCAACCGGAGCTGGCAAGTCGTCAATAATTAATCTTATCGGAAGACTGTACGATATTCAAAGAGGCGAAATTTTAATTGATGGAATTAACATTAAAAATATTCCTCTAGGAACTCTTAGAAAAAATATAGGAGTTGTTCTTCAAGACGTTTTCATGTTTACAGGAACTATTAAAGACAATATCATACTAAACAATGAATCGATCTCTTTTAAGCAAATTGAATCCGTTGTTGCCCACGTAAACGCCACTGCTTTTATTAATAGTTTACCGCTTAAATTTGATGAGCCTGTTATGGAAAGAGGTGTAAACTTTTCTACTGGTCAGCGGCAGTTAATTGCTTTTGCAAGGGCTTTAATCCTTGAGCCGTCGATATTGATTTTAGACGAAGCCACTTCAAATATTGATACTGAAACTGAAGGGTTAATTCAAGATGCGATTTCTAAAATCATAAAGGGAAGAACTACAATCGCTGTAGCTCACCGCCTTTCTACTATACAAAATTGTGATAAAATCATTGTATTAAGTAATGGAAAAATAAAAGAAGTTGGAACCCACCAAGAATTGCTTAGAAAAGGAAGTATCTATTACAAGTTATACCAATTGCAGTATAAGTAACAAACTGTGTAATAGCAACAATTATGTTAGAATTCAAAGTTCTAATCTTAACATTTCTTGCAATAAGGACAAATCATTAGGTAGTAGCGCTTCTACTTCAATAGCATTATTACCTCTTACCTTGTACATTTTTAAGGAAGTGGCATGAAGCGCTTGTCTACCGATCTTCTCATTTACTTCTGCACCGTATAATTCATCACCAATAATGACATGCCCAATGTATGCCATATGAACACGAATTTGGTGAGTTCTTCCTGTTAGTATTTCAATTTCTAATTTTGTCGCATTTTTAAATCTTTCTACTACTTTGTATTTTGTTAGAGATATTGCACCTCTAGTGTCTACTGTCCTTTTTATTGAATCTTCAGACTCTTTGTATATTGGTGCATCAATAGTTTTTTCATCTTCTACAACATTTCCTTCAACAAATGCTATGTATTTTTTCTTAACTTTGTTCTCTTTCATTTGCCAAGAAACTATATGCTGAGCATATGCGTTTTTTGCAATAACCAATAATCCAGAAGTATTCATGTCTAATCTATTAATAAATCTTATTCTATAATTTTTTCTATTAGCTTGCATATAATACGCTGCAGCATTTGCTATAGTAAAATCTACGTGTTTTTTTGTAGGATGCGTAACTATTCCTGGCTGTTTGTTGATAATAATAATATCGCAGTCTTCATATACCACGTAAAATGGAATGTCCTGCGGATCAAATCTATTAGGTGTTTCATTCATTATTACTTTGATCTGATCTCCTTGTTTCAACACGTGATGATATTTTGCATACATTCCATTAACACATATATTTTTTTCTCTCTTAATTTTAGATAACAATCTACTGGAAAAATGTAATTTGTTTTTTAACATCCCTTTTAATGTGTATTTAATATCTTCACTTTCTACATCGTAAATTAATATATTTTCTGTTTGACCTATTTTTGATAACATGCTAATCACTCACTTCCAAAATACTAAAGTTGTTCACTTATTTATTTCATTTTGCACTATAAATTATAACCTTTTTATATAAATTATTAAAGGATTTTTTTTTATGGATGCCGAATACAATAACTACGTGCAACTTTATACTATTTAATATGCTTAATTAAGGAGAGTTCAAATGCTTTCACATAAAGTCATTAACATAGTTCATAACGATTCAAATCTTTCTATCAAAACAGCAGCTTCATTGAAGAAAAAACTTATTGATCTGGGTTATTTTGTAAGCGATACCTTCGACTACGTGGCAGAGTTAATTATATGCATAGGCGGTGATGGTTCTTTTTTAAGAGCGATGCACCAGTATCAATTCCCAGATATCCCTATTATAGGTGTAAACACTGGTCATTTGGGCTTTTTTTCTGATATTCTTCCTGATGAAATTGATGTTTTTTTAGAAAAATATATCAAAAATGAGTTTTATCTGCAAGACATAAACCCTGTCGAAGCAATTATATGTACTCGAACTGATTGCATTTCTGCACTCGGAATAAATGAAATAGTTATCAAAGGCGATAAATCTAGAACTGTACACTTAAATATTTCTGTAAATGATAAATTAATACAAAGTTTTAGTGGTGACGGCATTCTTGTTGCTTCTTCTACAGGTAGTACTGCGTACAACTACTCAGTAGGTGGTAGCATTATTGATCCTAGCTTAAATATTTTGCAAGTTACTCCAATTGCACCAATAAACACTACAGCATATCGCTCATTTACTTCTAGTACTGTTTTTCCTGCAAATGCTACAATAAAAATAAACCCAGAGTATAACTATGAAAACTCAATTGTTATTGTTTGCGATGGAGAAGAGTATAGGCATAATTCGATTGTCGAGGTTGTTTTTTACTTATCTGAGCTTAAAATTCGTATGCTTAGACTTGAAGGTTACGAGTTTTGGAGTAAAACAATCAAGAAATTTCTTTAATTTTTTCTTTTGCAGTTGTAAAAATTTCTGTTTGGAGTGATATTATGTATTCATTGATTCACTCGATTGCGTTAGAATCTTCTAAATGTGTTGGTTGCACAAAGTGTCTGCAAGTGTGCCCAACTGAAGCTATGCGTGTGAAATTTGGCAAAGCAAAAATACTAGAAGAACGTTGCATCAATTGTGGGCAATGTATTTTAGTATGTCCACATAATGCACTCTATGGGGTAACTGATAACTTGCCTAATATTCACAATTTTAAATATAGCATTGCACTTGTTGATCCGGTCTTATATGAACAATTTGATAGAGGTATTTCACCCTCTCACATTCTTTCAAATATTCTTGCACTTGGTTTTAATGAGTGTTTTGAGACATCTATTGGTGCAGAATATGTAACAAAATTTACTAAGGAGTATATAAGAAATAGAAAACTTGTTATTTCATCATCATGTCCAACAATTATTAGACTTATTCAAATACGATTTCCAGATCTCATTGATAATATATTGCCTATTGATACCGAAGTGGAAATTTCAGCAAAAATAGCACGAGAAAAAGCTATAAAAAAGACTGGTTTGAATGCTGAAGAAATAGGTATTTTTTATATATCTCCATGTTCAGCAAAAATCTATAGCTTTAAAAACCCTGTAGGCATTATTAAATCTAGTGTAGATGCTACTTTGTCAATTAAAGCTGTTTTTTTAGAAATTAGCAAAAATATTAACAGCAACAGCAAGCCTGATCTTGAATATTACCCTTCGGGAGAGGGAATAGGATTCGCAAGATCTGGTGGACAAAGCCAGGCCCTTGGAACTACTGACTACCTTTCTGTAGACGGAATTAGGAACGTTATAAGTGTTTTAGAGGAAGTCGAATACAAGAAGATTAATGATGTTTCATTTTTAGAATGTCATGCATGTACTAACGGTTGCGTAGGTGGTTGCTTAACTATCGAAAATTCTTTTGTAGCAAGCAATCGAATTAAGAAAATTTCAGAAAATAATTTTTCTAATAAGCCTTCATCACCAATCGGAAATTTAGATAAATATCTTTTGACTGAACCATTACGCCCTATTAAGGTTATGAATTTAAGTGATGATTTGGCTGAAGATTTACAAAAAATGCAACAAATCGAGAAAATTCTACTAACACTTCCTAATATAGATTGTGACGCATGTGGCTCGCCTTCTTGTAAATCATTAGCTGAAGATATAGCTTTAGGGCGCGCGAATCGTGCGGATTGTGTTGTAATACTTAAGAGGCGCGTTGATTCTACCAAGAAATAAAAAAGACCTCAATACTCAAAGAAAATAATTAAATCAGATAAAAATTACATCTATAGTGAAAATATCGATATTTGTATTGTTTTAAAATTATTCAAAATGAAATAGTTTTAGGACGTGTTGAAAAAAGATATTTTGCACGACAACTTTGTGACAAGAACTAAAGCCTTAAACTCAATGGTGTTAGTAATCTAAAACCTGTTTTTCATCTCTTTTTGGCGCTGTAATCAGATTATAAATAGATTACGACATGCTATTATTACATGCTTTAAGCCCATTAGACCACAGCAATTTCCCTATAGTTACTAATACGCCACACAATTGCTGATACCATGTCAACTTTAAAGTTCACATCCTCTGTTAGAAGAAGATTAATTGGTGTAAACAATAAAAATCTAAAGGGAGATAGTTCAATAAACCTTTGACTCCATTCTGGAAAAAATGATAACGTTATTAGACTCCCCGATAATAATCCCCTTATAGCCGATACTAAGATTACAACCCCTCTTATTTTTCCCATATAAAAAGAAAGACTCCCTATAATAAACCAAATAGAAAACTCTATCACCAAGCCAATGAAAAGCAACAAACAAAATTGAGCTATTTTCCATATCCCAATACCATTCCAAAAGTAAACAAAAATTAATGCAGCAATTATTACAATAAAATAGATTAACATCCAAGAAAAAAACTTAGAAATTTTAGGCAATAAATAGTCAACCGGCCTTACTAGGTAGTTTGACAAAACGCCAGTGAATATGTCTTCGTGCACTTCTCTTGATATATGTAAGAACGGATACGAATACAAAATTAGAAATACCAGCAGGTAATAACTGAACAAGTACCGTATGTTAGCATCTTGTTGTGTTGACTGTATGTATTATACTAAAAGTGGTTCTTCCGATTAATAATTTAATTACAGTAATAAAAGAATTTCGAATTCCTCTTATCAGTTATATATGTCTTCTCAGTCAGCTATTAAGAGACGAAAATAATGATGTAGTAAATCATTAATCGGAAGAACCACTTTTCGCTTGACAAATAAATAAGTTAACTCTCAAAAATTTTATATTTTATTCATTTATCATATCAGAGTTCTTCCGCAGATTTTGTCGAAACACGTTGTAGAAGTATTACATTTTCGTTACATTCGGTCGAACAAAATAATTCAAAATATTTAATATCCAACAACTCATATTTTTTCTCAAATCAATAAAATTCCGCATTTTAGTAACCATATATATAATTTACACCTCCACATTCAAATGTGAACTCGTCCAGCTCCGCTGAACATCGGTGAAGCTGATGAGGATTCTCCCCCACCTGCTTGCCAATTTCCACTTAAGAAGTGGGAGTCTTAAATCTGAAAAACAATAGACAAAATTTCATGAGAGTAAAAATGTACAATCTTTGTATTTCGGTTGTAAATAAGCAAAAACTAAAAGGCCTTCCGAAATTTAATTTCCGAAGGGCTTTAATATCAACGTGTTTATTGGTGAGGGATATAGGACTTGAACCTACGACTTTCACCACGTCAAGGTGACACTCTACCAGCTGAGTTAATCCCTCACTTCCAGAAGTACGAGGATATTCAAAACGCTTCGCCCAGTCTGCTTGCTCATTCTTCACGTACAAAATACGTACGCTTCATCACTCCCAATTAACTCGCCTTGCCTTTTAAACATCCTCGTACTTCTGCTTACCTTTTAATCATCCTCGTACTTCCGCTTGCCATACTATATTCAAAACACTCCGTTGCGCCTGCTAGGTTCCATTACAACACTCGCAATTCTTTTACTATTTCAGTCTTTGATTTTGTCTTTTCGTCAATATATTTAATTTTTTTAGCTGGAGTCCCTGCTACTACTACATTAGAAGGCACATCTTCAGTAACTACAGCTCCTGCTGCAACTACTGCTCCTTTTTTTATCCTTACTCCCTCTAATATCACTGCATTTGCACCGATTACAACTCCATCTTCTACAACTACAGGTTTCGCTGAAGGTGGTTCGATGACACCTGCAATTACAGTACCAGCACCTATGTGGCAATTTTTACCTATTATGCCTCTACCTCCAACTACAACATTCATATCTATCATTGTTCCTTCACCTATTACTGCACCAATATTTATCACCGCGCCCATCATAATGACAGCATTATCACCTATTTCTACTTTTTCTCGTATAATAACACCTGGCTCAATTCTAGCATTTATATTCTTAATGTCTAACATTGGAAGAGCAGAATTCCTTCTATCATTTTCCACTACAAAATCAACTAACGATTCACTATGTTCTTCTAAAAATCTAGCAATAACATCCCACTCGCCAAATATCACTCCTGATCCATCAGTAGCAAAATGTTTTACATTCCATTCATCCCAGTTAATATTTTTAAGATTTCCTTTTATATGAACTTTCACCGGTGTTTTTTTTGTGCTGTTTTTAATATGCTGTATAATGTACTTTGCGTCCAATTAATTTCCTCCTTAGTTTAAACTCAATACATCCTTCATGCTATACCATCCATTACTTTTTCCTATTAAGTATTTTGCTGCTTCTAGTGCTCCTTGAGCAAATACTGTGCGATCATGAGCTTCATGGGTTACTTTAATAGTTTCTAAATCGCTAATAAAGTTAACTTCATGTGTCCCGACTATGTTTCCACCTCTAATTGCATGAATTCCAATCTCGCCTTTTTCTCTTAAACTTTGACCCACTCTTCCAAATTGGTGTTTCAAGGATTGTCCTACTCCTTTTTCAATACACTCTACAATAGTTTTTGCGCTACCAGAAGGAGCATCTTTTTTACGATTGTGATGTGCCTCGATTACTTCAATATCAACTTTTTCTCCTAGTGATCTTGCAACACTTTCAACTAATGAAAAGAGTATATTCATTCCAAGTGACATATTTGAAGAAAGTAATATTGGAATGTTTTTTGCTGCATCTTGTATTGCTATAATTTGCTCTTTGCTATAGCCTGTTGTTCCAACAACTAAAGGCGTGTTAGTTTTGATACAAAAATCTAGCACATTATCTACCGCATTTGGGTGCGAAAAATCTATTACTACATCATACTTTCTATTTAAAACGTCTTTCGAGTCTTTACTAGTTATACCCTCAACAGTTGTCCAATATAAGTCTTTTTTTGCAATTTGAAATATTTTTTTTCCAGTCGTACCACTGCTTCCCCAAATAAGTATATTCAAAAGCGCACATCCTTTCAAACAATATTTAATTTTTTCATCTCTTCTTTTAATTTAACCAGATTTTCGTCTTCCATAATCGTAAGCGGAAGCCTGATTTCATTCTCTATTAAACTCATTAGATTGAGAGCTGATTTTACCGGTATTGGATTCACTTCAATGAATAAGAGACTAACAAGTTTTTTGTATTTTAACTGTAATTTTAACGCGCCTTTCAAATCGCCTTCTTCAAATTTTTTACACATTTCTTGCATTTCAGAAGGAATAATATTTGCAGAAACTGATATTACACCACTTCCTCCACATGCGTAAATCGGAACAACTTGGTCGTCATTTCCTGAGTAAATTTTGAATGATTCAGGAACTAATCTCTTAACCTCAATTATTTGAGAAATATCTCCACTTGCTTCTTTTACTGCAATGATATTGGAAACTTTAGCCAAGGCTGCAACTGTTTCAGGTTCAATATTTATTCCTGTTCTTCCAGGCACGTTGTATAAAATTGCTGGTAATTTAGTTGAATTTGCAATTTTTGTGTAATGTTCAATCAAGCCCTTTTGCGTTGCCTTATTATAGTAAGGAGATACAAGCAAAATTCCGTCTGCGCCAAGCTCTTCTGCTTTTTTAGTATGCTTTATAGATTTCGCTGTGCAATTAAATCCTGTCCCTACAATAACTGGTATTTTACCATCTACTTTCTCTACAGCAAAACTTATTAATTTATTTCTTTCTCCACAAGCTTGGGTAGCTGATTCTCCAGTTGTTCCCAAAACAATCAACGCTTGCGTATCATTATCTAAATGAAAATTAATTAATTTCCCAAACGCATCAAAATCAATCTCGCCATTTTTATATGGCGTAACAATTGCTACTCCAGATCCATTAAACATAATTATTCTCCTTTTTTTTAATGTTTTCCATTGCCTCAATAATTTGCACTGCATTTGTTGCCGCCCCTTTGCGCAAATTATCAGCAACTATCCATAAAGAAATTGCCTTTTTATTATATAAATCACTTCTTATTCTTCCCACATAAGTACTGTCTGTATCTGCTATTTCAAGCGGTGTTGGATATTGATTTTTAGATAAATCATCAATTACAACTATTCCAGGAGATTTGCTAAGTGTTTTAGTTACACACTCTTTATCTACTTCATTATCAAACTCAATGTATACCGACTCGCTATGTCCTGAATATACTGGAACTCTCACTGCTGTGGCGTTAATTTCAATAGTGTTATCTTCAAGTATTTTATGAGTTTCATACACTATTTTCAACTCTTCTTTAGAGAAACCATTTTCACAAAAAACGTCAATATGCGGAATGCAATTTCCAGCAATTTTCTTAGTATACACTTTATTCGGGTGATTATCATCAATTAACTGATTTTCAAGTTCCTCTATTGCAGCTTGCCCGCTTCCTGAAACAGCTTGATATGTTGAAACCACAAGCCGTTTCATTCTGTATTTTCTGTGTAGTGGTGCTAATACAACTAACATTTGTATTGTAGAGCAATTTGGGTTAGCTACTATTCCCTTGTAATCTTCCAAAACGTGAGCATTTACTTCTGGCACAACTAAAGGAATATTTTTTTCCATTCTCCAATATGAAGAATTATCTATTATTGTATTTCCTGCATCCTTAGCTATTGGTGCGTATTTTTTAGAAACTGAACTACCCGCTGAAAAAATCAAGTAATCATACTTTTCTTTCATTACTTCTTCAGTTAGCTCTTCCACAATTATTTTTTTGCCACGATATTCAAGAAAAGAACCAGCTGATTTTTTTGAAGCAAAAAAACGCAATGATACGTCTATTAGCATTCTTTCTCCTAAGACGTCAATCATTTTTCGACCTACAGCACCCGTAGCACCTACTACTCCGATTGTTAAAGCCATTTTACCGCTCCTTATATTTTCATTCATGGTAATTTCTTGAATTTTTCTCTTTCACTAAAAAAGCCTCTTATGATAGTATAGTTATGTACCTATTTTTTAGTATAGTACAAATGTTACCTAATCAATAATTTAAGTATCTCTCTACCAAAATTATACCAAAATTCAGTCCCAATACAAAGCAATTTTTTAAAAAAATATTAAAGCACTAAAACCCTTATTTTTATATGAGTGTTTTAGTGCTTCAATATGAAATGTTTCTCTTAAACTTTGCCAGATCTTTTTACTAAGCTATAACCCGCTAAAGATAAAAATCATGCCCTTCTATAGTCAGAAGAAATTCTCTGTTTCTTACAATCCAAAAATTCGTTGCCTTCCTTGGATTCAAAAAATACAGAGCCTCTTCAGCTGGTCTTGCTCCGTCTAATGCTTCTATTGCTGCTTTAACACTATCTTTGTTAGGCGTATTATAAATACTACCATCTAGCACAGGCGAAAACTGTGTATGCCCATATTGCTTATCAAATATAACTCCATATATGGTATTAGGGAATTTATCAGATACAACTCTGTTTAAAACAACATTACCTACAGCCACTTTCCCAATACACATTTCCCCTTGCGCTTCCGCATGAATAATTCTGCTTAAGCAGAATATTTTATCATCTCT
>JAJOKQ010000099.1 GCA_021129785.1 Clostridiales bacterium
GAGGAAATCATTTTGTTGAGATAAATACGCCTAAAATCATTTCATCTGGAACAGAAGGCGGATCAGAAATGTTTGTAGTAAACTATTATGGCAAAAGAGCTTATTTATCGCAAAGTCCTCAATTTTATAAGCAGATGATGGTTGGAGCTGGCTTCGAAAGAGTTTTTGAAGTAGGGCATGCGTATCGTGCAGAACTTCATAATAGCTGGAGGCATTTAAGTGAGTATGTAAGTTTGGATGTTGAGATGGGATTTATTGAGAGTGAAGAGGATATAATGTGCTTAGAAGAAGAATGGTTAGCTTGTTTATTTTCTCACATTAAAAAAACATGTGAAGATGAATTAGAACTTTTAGATGTTGAAATTGGCGAAGTGGGGAAAATACCGAGAATCACGTTAGCTAGAGCACAGGAAATACTAAAAAGTAAATATCAAAAAAAATCGCCTGAAGGAGACTTAGACTCAGAGGGAGAGAAGTTATTGGCAGAATATATTAAAAAGAAATTTGCGAGCGATTTTGTTTTTATAACGAAGTATCCTGCTAAAAAAAGACCAGTATATACAATGCCAGATAAAGACGACAGTGTTCTAACGAATAGCTTTGACTTGCTATACAAAGGACTTGAAGTGACTACAGGGGGGCAAAGAATACATGAACATGAAAAGTTGAAAAATAACATGACAAACTTTAAACTAGACCCGACCGATTTTGATTTTTATTTAAGTACATTCAAATATGGAATGGTGCCACATGGGGGTTTGGCAGTAGGGTTAGAACGATTAACGATGCAGATGTTAAATCTTAAAAACATTAGAGAAGCATCTCTTATACCTAGAGATTTAAAAAGAATAACACCTTAGGAGGAAAAAATATGAACATTACCAAAGTAGAAGTACAGCATATATGTAAATTAGCGAAAATTAAGCTTGGTGAAGAAGGGCTTTGCAAGACTACTGCAGAGTTTGAAGAGATATTACAACATATGAAATGTATAGAGAAGTTTGACTTTGAAGAAGAGGCTATGAAATCAGACAAAGAAGGGATGCAAGCAAATGAAAATATTAAGCAAACGCATGAAGAAAATCAAACTTTGCGTAAGGATGAGGTAGTCGCATTTCGAAATCATGAAAAATTATTTAAAAATACAAAAGATATGAAAGACGGGTATATAAGGATACCGAAAATTATTGAGTAGGAGGAAAATACAATGGATGCAGATATGGAAACTGTATGTGGAATTGCTGGAGGCGTAAAAGAGAAAAAATTTAAAGCGGCAGAAATAATCGAAATATATCTAAAAAATATAACTAAACAAGAAACAAAAATAAATGCATTTATAAGCACAAGAGCTGTAAAAGCTTTAGACGAAGCCAAAATGATTGATGAAAAAATTGCAAAAGGTGAAAGAGTTGGGCGCTTGGCTGGAGTGCCTGTTGGAGTGAAGGACAACATTTGTACTGAGGGGATAAAGACGACTTGCGCATCAAAAATGCTAGAGAATTATATTTCGCCATACGACGCAACAGTTATTGAAAAGCTTAAAAAAGAAGGCGCTATAATAATTGGTAAAACTAATATGGACGAGTTTGCCATGGGATCTTCTACAGAAAACTCAGCCTTCAAAACAACATCTAATCCGTGGAACTTAAGTAGAGTGCCAGGAGGATCATCGGGAGGTTCGGCGGCAGCAGTTGCTAGCGATTTTGTGCCATTATCCTTAGGTTCGGACACAGGTGGGTCAATAAGACAACCCGCTGCTTTTTGTGGGATAGTAGGACTGAAACCTACTTACGGTTCGATTTCAAGGTTTGGGCTTGTAGCATTCGCTTCCTCGCTCGATCAGATTGGTCCAATGACAAAAAATGTTAAAGATTGTGTATTAAGCTTGGAAGTTCTACAAGGCAATGATTCTAGAGATGCTACTAGTAGTAAACGAAAATTCACTGCAAAGTATTTATTGGATTCACATGATGCAAACAAAATGAAAGTTGCAATTCCTAAACAGTTTTTTGGTGATGAATTGGATGCAGAAGTGAAGAACTCAATAATGGGAAGTGTGGAAAGGTTACAAGATATGGGAGTTAAGGTGGATGAAGTTTCTATGCCTATAGATGAAGAAATACTATCTGCGTATTATATTATTTCATCGGCTGAAGCTAGCTCAAATTTAGCAAGATTCGACGGAATAAGATACGGGTATAGAACTAGCGAATACAATAATGTAGAAGAGTTAATGATAAATAGTAGAACAGAGGCATTTGGGGAAGAAGTAAAAAGACGTATTCTTCTAGGAACCTACGTACTATCGGCTGGGTATTATGATGCATTTTATAACAAAGCACATAAGATGAGAGAAGCAATTAAAAGAAGGTACCACGATATTTTTTCTAAATACGATTTAATACTAAGTCCTGTGACGCCAACCGTAGCTTTTGAAAAAGGGGAAAAAATTCATAGTCCCATGCAAATGTATTTGCAAGATCTTTATACAGTAAGTGTAAATTTAGCAGGACTTCCTGCCTTGTCAATGAATTGTGGGTTTGATAAAAACAATTTACCTATAGGCCTCCAAATAATAGGGTCTCATTATAGTGAAGAGAAGATGTTTCAGCTAGCATATTTACTAGAGAGTAAATTAGATTTGAAGAAGAAGGTGATATTATGATATGGGAAACATTCATAGGGATAGAAATTCATGCGGAATTAGCGACGAAATCAAAGATTTTTTGTAGTTGCTCTACTGAGTTTGGGAAAGCTCCTAATACCAATACATGCCCTGTATGTATTGGGCTACCAGGTGCTCTGCCTGTTTTAAATGAAGAAGTGATTCAACTAGCACTAAAGGCTGGCTTGGCACTAAACTGTAAAGTTAACTATATAAATAAGATGGATAGAAAAAATTACTTTTACCCCGATTTACCTAGAGCATATCAGATTTCGCAATTCGACTTGCCTATTTTATACGATGGATATGTAGAATTTGAAATAGAAGATACAATTGAAAGAGTTAATATAAATCGAATTCATTTAGAGGAAGATGCAGGAAAACTGATTCACTTAGAAGAGCATACATGTATCGATTATAATCGTGGAGGGGTAGCGCTTATAGAGCTAGTAACAGAACCCGAATTGAAATCGCCAAAAGAAGCATTTGAGTTTGTAAAAACGATTAAAACAATATTTGAGTATGTTGGAGTTTCAGACTGTAAAATGGAACAGGGCTCATTACGTTTTGATGCAAACATATCGGTGAGAGAAAAAGGGCAAAAGGAATTAAATACAAAAGTAGAGATTAAGAATATGAACTCGTTTAAAGAAATGCAGAAAGCTCTTGAAAAAGAAGAAAAAAGGCAGATTGAACTATATGAGTTTAATGAAGGAGATAAAATAGTACAAGAGACCAGAAGATGGGATAGTGCAAAAGGTAGAACGGTTTCAATGAGAGGAAAAGAAGGAGTTCATGATTATAGATACTTCCCTGAACCTGATTTAAGACCAATTGTTATAAGTAAAAAAAATGTTGTGGATTTAAAAAAAGAAATCCCTGAATTACCAAATGAAAAATTAGAAAGGCTATTAACGCAATTTGATTTAAACAAAAAGGAAACAAAGATAGTAGTAGAAGATAAAAAACTTGCATTATTATTTGAAAATACTGTTAAAAAAGGTGCAAATCCACAAAAGGCGCTAAATTGGATAGTAGGAGATTTGTTGAGATTGATTAAAACAGATGGTGGTGATGAGGATCTGGAAATTGATTCTAGCGGATTAGCAGAATTAATTAGCATTATTGAAAGCGGAGATATTAGTTTGAAAGCTGGCAGAGAAATATTTGAGGAAATGTTTATGAAGCGTAAGAAGCCGAGGGAAATTATAAATCGAAGAGGGTTAATCCAGATTAACAGTGAAGAGAGTCTCAGAATAATTGTTCAAAAAGTTATGGAAGCCAATTCAAAATCTGTAGCAGATTATAATGCAGGAAAAAAACAAGCAATAACATACTTGATGGGGCAAGTTATGAAAGAAACAAAAGGGCAGGCAAACCCAAAGATGGCGCTACAGTTACTTGAGCGAATAATTTCAAACAAGTAAGAATATTGCGACAAAAGAGCATCGAGTATATAGGGTTTTAAAACTTTCTAAGAACATGTATAATGAATCCGTAGAAACAATTAATATGTATGATAATAATATAATTGAAGTGATTTTTAAAGGGCAAGACAAGTTCACTTTCAACTTTCTAAATGAACTTATAGCGAAGTCGAATGCGATTTTAGGTGAAAATACACGAGATGCAGGAGAAAAAATATGCTAATCAAAACAGAAGGATTTGTAATAAGAAATATAAAATATTCGGAGCATGACAGCATTATAACTATATTTACGCGTGAACTTGGCAAAGTAAGTGCTATAGCAAAAGGAGTAAGAAGGCCTAAGAGTAAAATGAGAGCTGGAATTCAACCCTTTAGCTATAGCGATTTTGTACTATATAAAGGTAGGAATCTATACACTGTTAATCAGTGTAACTCAATAGAAATATTTTACTCGCTACGAGAAGACTTATTTAAATTATCGTATGCCTCATACTTATTAGAATTAATAGGAGCAGTTATTACAGAAGAACAAACTAATAATAGATTATTTAACTTGCTAGGAAAGGCTCTGTACATGTTAAAGAAAAAAGACATTGAGATAAATACCATAGTAAGGACATTTGAACTACAATTTTTAGAATTTTCTGGACTAAGTCCAAATATTAGTTCGTGCGTAGAATGTGGAAGTGAAGAGATTTCTGCACATAGATTTAGTCACAGAGAAGGAGGACTGCTTTGTGAACAATGCATAGATAAGGATAGAGGAGCAGTTGAGGTTTCAAAACACACGATAAGACTAGCGAACTATTTATTAAATGCAGATATGAAAAAAATAACAAAACTTAAAATAAGCGAACTTCTAAATAACGACTTAAGTAAAATAACAAGGAGATATATTTTAGAACATACTAATGTGTACGAATTTAAGAGTTTGAAAATTCTTGAGGGGCTTACTAAGTAAAGATTGGAGGTTGTTTTCCTAGTTGTGATTTTTTTTAGGCGAAAGATTATTATTAGACCAGTTTTAGAGTATACTATTACCAGAAGGATGTTTTGTATATGATACTGAGAAGGAGAGAGAAAATATGGACGTAAATTTAGAAAATGTTGATATTATTAGAGAAAGAACTGGTGTATCTTATAAAAAAGCAAAAGAGGCTATTGAACAAGCTAATGGTAATATTGTAGATGCTCTAGTTTTTCTAGAAGAAGAAGTAGAGAAAAAGAGATGGAGCGAATCTGTTGGAGACATGGGAAATGAAATAATAGTAAAAATAAAAGAATTAGCTAAGAAAGGCAATGTTACGAGGATAATAATTAAAAAAGAGGGAGATGTTTTGTTAAACATTCCTGTTACTGCAGGTGCAATTGGAATAGTACTTGCACCTATCGCGTCAATAGTAGGAGTTTCAGCAGCTATTTTAACGAAAATGACAGTAGAGATAGTAACGAAAGAAGGTGAAATTGTTAATATCAATAAATTCACTAGCGCTACAAATGAAAATAATGGGATAAATATTGAGGAAGTAGATTAGTAAATGTTAAAAATGTGTTGACAAACAACTGCCTATTTGTTAGAATTGTGAATAATTATATACTTAAGCTATGAAGAAGAAGAGTAGTTAGAAAATGTTGTTTTAGAGAGTCGAGTGCGGTGTAAACTTGATACAACTTACTAACGAAAGGACATTCTGAGCTTATCTTTTGAGTGGGCACAATGTGTCAACGAGGGTGGAACCGCGGAAGATGAATCTTTCGTCCCTGTTATGTGGATGAAGGATTTTTTTGTTATTTAAAATTGGAGGAGATAACTTTGAAAACAGAAAAAACGATGGAAAAAATTGTAGCTCTAGCTAAATCAAGAGGTTTTGTATTTCCGGGCTCAGAAATATACGGAGGGCTTGCTAACACATGGGATTATGGACCGCTAGGTACTGAGCTTAAAAAAAATATTAAAAAAGCATGGTGGCAAAAGTTTGTTCAGCAAAGTCCATATAATGTAGGATTAGATAGCGCTATACTTATGAACCCACAAACATGGGTAGCTTCTGGACATGTGGGTGGTTTTAGTGACCCTTTAATGGATTGTAAGAAATGTAAATCTAGATTTAGAGCAGACAAATTAATTGAAGAGCACTCTCATAAAAAGGGTGAAGAAATAATAGTTGATGGATGGGCTAGCAGTACAATGGAAGATTATATTGCAGATAAAGCGATTAAATGCCCGACTTGTGGTATAATCGATTTTACAAGCATTAGACAGTTTAATCTTATGTTTAAGACATCTCAAGGAGTAACAGAAGACTCAAGCAAAGATATTTATCTTAGACCAGAAACAGCTCAAGGTATATTTGTTAACTTTAAAAATGTACAAAGGACATCCAGAAAAAAAATTCCATTTGGAATCGCCCAAATAGGTAAAGCTTTTAGAAATGAAATTACTCCTGGAAATTTTATTTTTAGAACAAGAGAATTTGAACAAATGGAATTGGAGTTTTTCTGCAAGCCAGGAGAAGATATTAAGTGGTACGAATACTGGTCAAAGTTCTGCAAAGAATGGGTGCTTAACCTTGGAGTTGATGAAAAAAGCATTAGAATGAGAGAACACTCAGAAGACGAGCTTTCACACTATAGTAATGCAACAGTAGATATTGAATTTGAATTCCCATTTGGTTGGGGCGAAATATGGGGAATTGCTAACAGAACAGATTTCGATTTAAAACAACATGCAGAGCATGCAGGTGTAGACTTTGCGTATCAAGATCCTATTACCAATGAAAAATATGTCCCATATTGTATTGAACCTTCTGTGGGTGTAGACAGGCTTGCTTTAATGTTCTTAATTGATGCTTACACTGAAGAAATTATTAACGAAAAAGAAAGTAGAGTTGTACTTAAACTTCATCCAGAACTAGCCCCTTTTAAAGCTGCAATTTTTCCATTAACTAAGAAATTGAAAGAAAACGCTATAGAAATATATAATAAACTATCAGAAAAATTTATGGTAGAATATGACGACGCAGGAAGTATTGGCAAACGATACAGAAGACATGATGAAATTGGCACACCATTTTGCATTACTTTCGATTATTATTCATTAGAAGATAACTGTGTTACAATAAGAAATAGAGATACAATGGAGCAAGAGAGAGTTGCTATTCATGCGCTTGATACTTACTTAGAAGAAAAAATAAAATATTAATATAGAAAATAGTTGAGGATAAGACGGAGTTGTTGACAATTTTTCTACCAACTCTTTCTCTTTGTAATCCTTAATGTTGAATGATAAAGGAGGAAAATATGAGCGAAGAGAGATTAATTATTTACATTGTATCTGATTCAATCGGTGAAACAGCTGAACAAGTAGCAAAAGCAGGTATAAGTCAGTTTGATTTCACAGATTATGAAATAAGAAGATACCCACATATGACTGAGAAATCGCAACTAACAGAAATTATAGACAAAGCAAAAGTCGAAAATGCCCTAATTATTTTCACAATGGTAGTAAATGAATTTAGTGAGTTTATTGTTGATAGCTGTAGTCATTATGATATCCCTTGTATTGATGTTATGTCACCAGTATTATACGCAATGAGCCACGCATTACACATGACTCCAAAAAAAGAAGCAGGGTTACATAGAAAGTTAGATGCTACATACTTTAGAAGAATTGCAGCAATAGAATTTGCTGTTAAATATGATGACGGAAAAGACACGCGAGGGCTAAAAAAAGCAGATTTAATATTGGTAGGAATTTCTAGGACTTCCAAAACACCTCTTAGCATGTACCTAGCGCATAAAAAGATTAAAGTTGCTAATGTACCACTTGTTCCAGAGGTTGAACTGTCAAAAGAATTGCTTCAAGTCAATCCACAAAAGATTATAGGATTAACAACTGATCCTGTGAAATTAACACAAATTAGGCAGGAAAGATTGAAGGCTCTAGGGTTAAAACAAGAAGCTAATTATGCTAGCATGGAACGAATTTTAGAAGAATTGGACTATTCGGAAAAAGTAATGAGAAGGTTGAGTTGCCCGGTAATTGATGTATCAACAAAAGCTGTAGAAGAGAGTGCAAGCATAATTATGGAGATACTAAGAGAAATAGGGTATGAAATTAAGAGTATCAAATAATGTGTTGGAATAGCTTAAAAGAATAATATAATCTGAAAGTGATGGGGGATAAATTCAATATTTATAGAACAGAGTTTCAGTGTTAAAAATTGTATGAAAAAAAGTTGAAGGAGTGTCTATTGTGAAAAAATTTGTTTATGGCTTTAACGAAGGAAATTTATCACTTAAACATTTGCTTGGTGGAAAAGGCGCTGGGCTTGCAGAAATGACTTCTATTGGACTACCTGTACCTTTTGGGTTTACAATAACTACTAAAGCGAGCAACGAATTTATAAAACAAGGCAATTTGTTATGGGATGAATTAAAGGTGGAGATTTTTCAACATTTAGCAAAGCTCGAGGAGCATACATCTAAAAAATTTGGCGGGAAAAAAAATCCGCTATTTGTATCTGTACGATCTGGTGCTGTAATTTCAATGCCAGGTATGATGGACACAATATTGAATTTAGGAATGAATGATGAAACTGTTGTAGCAATTGCTTCACTTACTAATAATGAATGCTTTGCATATGACAGTTATAGAAGATTCATTCAAATGTATGCGGATGTAGTCTTAGGAGTAGCAAAGTATAAATTTGAAAATGTGTTAAGTAGAGTCAAATTGAAAAATAATATTTCTCTTGATACGGATCTATCTGTAGATAACCTAAAAAAAATAGTTAACGAATATAAGAAAATTATTGTAAATGAAACTAAGATAAGCTTTCCGCAAGACGTTAAAGAGCAACTACTACTAGCGATAGAAGCTGTTTTCAAATCATGGGAAAACCCACGTGCTAAGATTTACAGAAAAATCAACGATATTCCTGATAATTTAGGAACAGCTGTGAATATTCAATCGATGGTATTTGGAAACATTGGAAAAACTTCTGGGACAGGAGTTGCATTTACAAGAAACCCATCAACTGGAGAAAAGAAATTATTTGGAGAGTTTTTGATTAATGCACAAGGGGAAGATGTTGTAGCGGGTATACGAACGCCAAATAGGATAGAGCAGTTAAAAGATATTATGCCAAAAGCATATAATGAATTTCAAAAGATTGCGAATAAATTAGAAGAACATTATAAAGAGATGCAAGATATTGAGTTTACAATAGAAAATAGCAAGTTGTATATTTTACAAACTAGAACAGGAAAGAGAGCAACGGCAGCAGCTATAAAGATAGCTGTAGATATGGTTGAAGAAGGACTTATTACCCAAAAAGAAGCTATATTTAAAGTTGAACCCACACAATTAGACCAATTATTACATCCATCATTTGGCAAAGAAGAACTTAACAAACAAAAAATCTTAACAAGTGCATTAGGTGCTTCCCCAGGAGCCGCCACGGGAAAGATTTTTTTTAACCCACAAGATGCAGTAAATGCTTATAAATCAGGTGAGAAAGTAATATTGGTTAGACAAGAAACATCACCCGAAGATATTGAAGGGATGTCGGTTTCGCAAGGTATACTTACTGCAAGAGGAGGCATGACTTCACATGCTGCTGTTGTAGGTCGAGGGATGGGTAAATGTTGTATAGTAGGTGCAGGAGAAATTAAAATTGACGAAGAAAACAAATTCTTTCGAGTAGGAGAAATAACAGTCAGAGAAGGAGAAAAAATTTCCTTAGATGGAGAAAAAGGAAATGTCTATATAGGGGAAATTCCAACGATCGAACCAGAACTAACAGCAGATTTTGACAAGTTCATGAGCTGGGCTGATAGCTTTAGAAAAATAAGAGTGAGAGCAAATGCAGACACGCCAAAAGATGCTAAGAAATCACTAGATTTTGGGGCTGAGGGTATAGGACTTTGTAGAACTGAACATATGTTTTTTGAATCTAACAGAATTGACTCAGTAAGAGAAATGATATTAGCGAGCGATTTAGAGCAACGACAGCAAGCACTAAATAAACTACTACCAATGCAAAGAGAAGATTTTATTGGCATATTCAAAATAATGAAAGAACTGCCAGTGACAGTAAGGCTTTTAGACCCTCCTTTGCATGAGTTTTTGCCACACTCAGAAAAAGAAATAGAAGAACTAGCTAAAAAGTTAAATGTAACACACACAAAATTAAAAGAGATAATAAATTCATTATTAGAAGTAAATCCAATGCTAGGGCATAGAGGTTGTAGACTAGCAATAACTTATCCCGAAATATATGAAATGCAAGTAAGAGCAGTTATGGAAGCAGCAGTATATGTAAAAAAACACGAGAATATCAATGTGAAACCCGAAATTATGGTCCCTTTAGTTGGAGAAGTGAAAGAATTTCAATTGATTAAGAAATCTATCATTAATATTGCAAATGAGATTTTAGAAGAGGAAAAATATGAAATCGAATATTTAATTGGTACAATGATAGAAGTTCCAAGAGCAGCCTTAGTTGCAGATGAAATAGCAAAAGAAGCAGAGTTTTTCTCGTTTGGAACAAATGACTTAACACAAATGACATACGGTTTTTCAAGAGATGATGCTGGAGCATTCATTAAAGAATATATCAATAAAAAAATACTTGAAAATGATCCATTTCAGTCAATAGATCAAAAAGGTGTCGGTAAATTAATGGAAATAGCAGTACAGCTAGTAAAAAAAGAAAGACCAAATCTAAAGATTGGTATATGTGGAGAACACGCTGGTGAGCCGAAATCAATTGAGTTTTGTAAAGGATTGGGACTAGATTATGTATCATGTTCTCCTTACAGAGTTATAGTAGCTAGACTTGCATCTGCTCAAGCTGAAGCAAGGTAGCACTTAAACTGCTGCGTTACACCTTATTGTCAATCTTTGCGTGCAAAACCTAAAAAGAGCGGAAGCTCTTTTTAGGTAATAGTTTTGTAAGCAAAATGTAATAGAAAAAATGTTCGATTTTTAAAGGGTTATTGTTTTTAATCTAGAATATAAATATATCTCGTAGTGAGAGAAGGTGACCTAATTTATGAGTAAAAATTTAAGAGAACTTACAGAAACGCTTGAAGTAAGTAGTTTAGCTGCATACTCACAACTAAGTACAATGACTAAAGGAAGAAGAAAATATGAAAGCCCGTGCGATATACGTACTGAATATCAGCGTGACCGTGATAGAATTATTCATTCTAAATCTTTTAGAGCTTTAATAGGAAAAACCCAAGTATTTATTGTTAAGGATGATTTTTTTAGAACAAGGTTAACGCATACACTAGAAGTAAGCCAAATAGCGAGAACTATTGCCAGATCGCTAAGGTTAAACGAAGATTTAATTGAAGCGATAGCACTAGGGCACGATCTTGGGCATACATGCTTTGGACATAGTGGAGAAGAGGTGCTAGATAAGATAAATGGTGGGTTTCAGCATAACGAACAAAGCCTCAGAGTTGTGGATATACTTGAGCGTGATGGAAGAGGTTTAAATCTGACGCACGAGGTGAGAGATGGTATACTCAATCATACTGGGAGTAGATTGCCTTTAACTATGGAAGGAAAACTAGTCAGAATTGTTGATCGCATTACCTATCTTTGTCATGATATACAAGACAGTATTAATGCGCAAATATTATGTTCGTCAAAAATTCCAAAACACATCATAAAAGCATTAGGAGACTCGCATAGCAAAAAAGTTAACACGTTTGTTGTAGACATTGTTGAAGAAACTTCAAAGCAGATGCTTAAAGGCAATGAGGCGCAAATATACCAAAGCAAATTTTTAAATGAAATTATGCATGATTTGAGAGTTTTTATGTTTAAAAACGTGTACAATGGTAATATTTGCTTAAAAGAAAAAGAGAAAGCAACTTTCATTGTAAGAGCAATTTATGATTACTTGCTTGATAAACCTGAAGAACTACCTAAAGAATATTATGTGATGATAAATAACAACACAAAAAGAAGAGTAATCACAGATTATATAGCTAGCTTAACAGATTCTCGCGCGATCAAGTTATTTCAACAATTTTTTATTCCATCACCAAACTAACGTATAGATATTTAACTAAAACAAATTTATGTTGGATTATTGTATGGAGATTTTGTATTATATTTTCAAAAAAAATTTAGATAATAGAAGGAAAAGCATATAACTTGTCGAATTATAAGACAAGATAAAAAAAATGAAAATATTTTTCTTTAATCGTATACACGAATTTCCTAGTCATTGGATAAATAGAAAAAATGAGTGTAATTACTAAATTTAAAGGTGGTAAAAGTGAAAAATTTTTTTTCGGATGAAATGGTGCAAAAAATTCAAGAAAATAGCGAAATAGTGAGTGTTATTGCGACCTATTTAGATTTACAACCATCAGGCAGCTCGCATAAAGCACTTTGTCCTTTTCATAATGAAAAAACACCTTCGTTTACTGTAAATCAAGAAAAACAAATTTTTAAATGTTTTGGATGTGGTGAAGCAGGAAATGTAATTAGTTTTATTATGAAAGCAGAGAATTTGGATTTCGTTGATGCACTTAAATTGCTTGCAGAAAGAGCAAATATTTCAATTGAAAATATAAGTATCTCTGATAAAGAAAGAGAAGAAATTAATAAGAAAACATTGTTTTACGAAATAAATAGAATTGCAGGAGAGTACTTCTACCACAAATTAACAAAAGAGAAGAACCAGGCAATTAATTATCTAAACACAAGAGGACTGAAATTAAAAACGATTAAAAGTTTTGGATTAGGTTATGCTTTGGATAGCTGGAACGATTTAATGCAGCATTTAACAGATAAAGGATTTAGTTTGGCAGACATAAAAGAGTGCGGACTAATAAGACAAAATACTAAGTTGAACACTAAAGCGAAACACTATGACTCATTCCGCGATAGAATCATGTTTCCGATATTTGACATTAGGGGAAATGTATTAGGCTTTGGTGGTAGGACATTAGATGATACCTTACCTAAATATATTAATTCACCTGAGACTTTAGTTTTTAGTAAAAGTAATGTTCTATATTCGCTAAACATAGCAAGAAAAAATATTAAAAACAGAAAGATTATTTTAGTTGAAGGATATATGGATGTTATTCTCTTGAACCAAGCAGGTATAAAAAACACAGTAGCTACTCTTGGGACTTCATTAACAAACCAACACGCAAAAATTCTTAATAAATATTGTGACGAAGTAATTATTTGTTTTGATAATGATGATGCTGGCAAAAAAGCGACTTTGAGGAGTATAGACATTTTAGATGCTGTGGGATTAGATGTAAAAATATGCATTCTAGACGATGGAATGGATCCAGATGACTTTATTAGATTAAAAGGCGAACAAGAATTTAATTATATGATTAGTAGAGCATTGGGCAGAATAGATTATATCATGATGACTGTAAAAAAAAATATCAACTTAAATACATCAGATGGTAAAATTAAATTTATTCGAGAAATGTCTATCTTGGCAAAACGCATGAAAAATCCGGTGGAAATCGAATTGTTTCTACAGAAAATAGAGAAAGAAATTGGTGTTTCCTACAATGCAATTAAACAGGAAATATTCGGGATGCATACTAAACCGCTAAAAATACTAAATAAGAAGTATACTTCTACTATCAATAGCAATAATAAGTATGTTAATCCCATTACTATAATAGACAGAAAAGGTAGTATTATTGCTGAAAAACACTTTATTAAATTTTTATTGACTGAAATAGAAAATGTTGCTAAAATAATCAAAGAAATTGAAGTAGATGATTTTACGATAAATAGTCACAAAACAATTATCAAGTATTTATATAGCAATTACAAGAATTTTGATATGGATACTATGATGGATGAAATTTCAGCAGAAAAAAAGACGATTCAAGAGATTATGCAAATAGACATTCAGCATATTAATATAAGAAAAAATCTTAGTGTGTACATTAAAAAAATAAAAAGGAATTGCTTAATCGAAGAATTACAAAGACAACAAAAACTGTTAGAAGACATTAACAAACACAATAAGAAAGAAGTTGAGGACAAATTGCTAGAAATTGGTGTGAGAATGCTGAAAATAAATACAGAAATACAGAAACTTTAGAAGGAAGGAGGGAATAGAAATTGAGTGATACAAAAGAGATAATTAAAGAACAGATGAATAAGATAGAAAAAAAACATAAA
>JAJOKQ010000057.1 GCA_021129785.1 Clostridiales bacterium
CTTTCACATAGATTCTCTTCATTTTTGCTCCTCCTATTTTTTTGTACTAAAAAACCGCCCCCACACCAAAATAATTAGTATAGGGACGGGTTACGTTCTCCGCGGTACCACCCTAGTTAGCAAAAGCTCTCTCATCAGTACGGACAAAAGTTGTCGATACCTAGTTCGTATAACGGCGAACAATCGGCTAAGTCTACTCTCTATAATAGATTTCGGTTAGCTGCTCAAAGGTGTTTTTCAATACAAGTTTCATGCTAGACTCTCACCGCCACTAGCTCGCTATAGATTTCACTTTGTATTTACTTCTCCTCATCAAAGCAAATTATTATGTTGCTTTTTATTGTACATTATATTTTGAAAATTTGCAACTTTTTTTATATCTAAATTTTCCTAGTGACCAACATTCAATCTGGATTATACACTCTCCACGTTAGTTATATCCAAGATCCCTTAGAGTAACCGCGTTATTTCTCCAATTTTCTTTAATTTTAACCCATAGCTCTAGGTATATTTTTGATCCTAGCAAACTTTCAATATCAATTCTTGCACTTTTACCTATACCTTTAAGTTTTCTTCCTTCTTTTCCAATTATTATCCCTTTATGTGATTTTTTCTCGCAATAAATCGTTGCGTGTATATCGATAATCTCTTTGCCTTCTCTTTTTTTCATAAGAGTTACTTCAACCGCTACTCCGTGTGGAATTTCTTGCTCTATATAGTTAAGCACTTTTTCTCTTACAATTTCTCCTACTATTACTCTTTCTGGTTGATCAGTTATTATATCTTCTGGAAAGTATTTTGGTCCTTCTTCAAAATGCGCTAGTATTTTGTCTACAAGAGATGTCAAGTTTAGTCCATCTTTCGCTGATATACCGACGATGTCTGTGAAAATGCCAGAAGCCAAATATTCTTGATACAGTATATTAAATCTTTCTTGAGCCATTAAGTCGATTTTGTTCATTACTAAAATAATTGGAGTCTTTATCTCTTCTAATTGTTGCATAATAAATCTATCTCCCGGTCCAATTTTAGTGCTATCATCAACCACAAATAGTATGACGTCAACTTCTTTTAAAGTTCGAGTCGCTGTCTTAACCATAAAATCACCAAGTTTATGCTTAGGTTTATGAATTCCAGGTGTATCCAAAAAAATTATTTGTGATTTATTATCTGTATATATGCACTGTATTCTGTTTCTAGTAGTTTGTGGCTTATCAGAAACAATTGCTATTTTCTCACCAATCAATTTATTCATCAGTGTTGATTTCCCAACATTAGGTCTTCCTATAATTGAAACAAATCCTGATTTAAACTCCATTTTACTTACCTCCATTATTGCTATTTTTTAAGTCATCTGGGGTAAAAGAAAATGGCATTATTTCGCCCAGTGAATATTCTTTGTAGTTATCTTTTGATGTAGCAACTATAATTTTCATCTCCTTAGCAAACTCAACAAAAACTTGCCTGCAAATACCACAAGGGTAAGTAATTGTATTTAAGTCTCCTACTATCGCTATTGCCTCTATTTTTCTCTCGCCTTCTGAAACAGCTTTAAATATTGCTGTTCTCTCTGCACAGTTAGTTGCTCCATAAGAAGCTAATTCTACATTGCAACCTGTATATATTTTTCCTGAATCCATTAATACAGCTGCTCCTACAGGAAACTTAGAATACGGAACATACGCATTTTTTCTAACTTCTATAGCCTTGTTTATTAATTCTTTACTATCAATTTTTCTACTCATTATTTTGCCTCCAAAAAATTATTTGCTCTATGAAATTTCTATTTTGTTGTTTTTAGGAAAAATGCAAATCCACGTTTTCCCTCTATTCACTTCAAGAATATTGCCGTCTATATCTCTAAAGACATATGGCGAATGATTCGATTTTCGGCTCCAAGTTATTGGAATCGCCCTACCATTTGTTATATACTTTCCTGTTCCGTTAGTTATCAAGTTCATGTCTCTTCTAAAAGCTTCATCACCTTTTATTGTCCAAATATCTGTAAACAAAATAAAAATATTTTTAACCGCTAGTTGCTCACCGTTATATTCATCTGTATGTGGTTTGCTGAATTGATTTCTTAAATATAATGCCGACTCATCATCAAAGTGAAATTCTGGCATATATACTTTTGAAAAGTGGATTGTTACTTTTTTCGCTTCACTTCCAATAGGCGTCCAATCTTTTTCATTAAACACAAACATTGGTAAATAACTTTCTTTCAATTTCATTCGGTAGCCAACTGTATTCCATGTTTTTAATATTTTCTCGGTATTAGTATATAGACTATGCTCAAACATTCCTCTTTGTTTTCTTCTAGTTGAATCTCTCCATGTTAAAGTTTTCTCTAAATGAGATAAAGAGTTTAAGTTATCTGGTTTTAGGTTCTTTATAGCAGTTGCAGCTAGTGGACTTACTCCATGATGTACAAACACTGCGTCGTGATTAAGTGCAAAATCTATAAAGTAGTGCCTCGCACTGCGAAGTGGACCTATTTTTTTTGCATCAAAATTCTTAAATAATGCAATTAGCCTAGTTATTTCTCCTTCAGCTAGAGTCTCATAAATAACGTCAGCTTGAGATATTCCACTCTGAGGTAGTGCTTTTTTAATGTTGTTAATAACAACTGCCACTGGTCTTCTAGAGACAATACTCTCATCTATCCATAATCCAGTTAAAGAATTAATTCCTTTTCCATCGGGTTTCTCCAGCTTTTGTTCGTCTGATTCATTTGGCGGCTCTTCCTCTTTATTATCATAAATAATCGTTACTTCTTTCTCTTTACTTGTTGAACTTAGATTTTCTTCATTTCCTATAGAACTTTTTTCTTGTTTACATCCTATAATACCACATAAGAGAGTAAAAAGAATAAGTATTAATAGTAGCTTTTTTATATGTCTCACTTAATTAAATCTTCCTTTCTGTCGCTTTATTAATGTTTTTTTTATTTTTGTTTAAAGGTTTTACAATCCCACCTGAAATAACCAGCTTTATCGCATCTTCAACAGATATTTTTAAAGGTGTTACATCCCTTCTCGGCAGCATAATATATATCCCCGATGTAGGATTTGGTGTAGTTGGTATAAACAGACTAACAACTTCATCACCTATTATTTCCTCGACTTCTGCTAACCCTACAGAAGTTATAAAAGCAATCATATAAATCCCTTTTGATGGATATTCAACTAGAACTGCCTCTCTAAAGCTAGTTTTCTTGCTTCCATATATTGTTTCTGTTAACTGTTTGATAGAGTAATAAATAGTTCTGACTAAAGGAATTCTTCCAAATATGATTTCAGGTATAGATTTTTTATTATTCCAAGTGAAGCGTCTTGCTGCTATTCCTGTACCATAGATTAGACACAGAGTAATAAATACCCCTAGCCCATATATTTGAAATCCAATTAGAGCTTCCAATGGTTTTCTAAAAATTACATCCACTCTGTTTAGCATCCAAAATATCAATATCAAAGTCAAAGCTGTAGGGAGTAACACTACTAAACCAGTCAAAAGCGTAGTTCTTAAATTTTTCCACATAAACCGTCACATCCTAATTTGTAAGTTAGCTATAACTAAAACAAAATATTTACATTAGTTTTTCCTATAAATAGTAGTTTAAGCCTTACCTTTCATAGAAATCTGTTAATTGAATATCCTAAATAAAACAATTGTTAACAAAACCCCTACAGTAGCACCTACTACTATTTCAAATAAACTATGAGTTTTGCTTTCAATTCTACTTTGTGAAACAAGCAATGCCATTAAAACTGCCATAGTAGTCACAAAAGCATCTCTAGAGACAAATGCTATTGAAGTTACTAAGGAAAAAGATACTGCAGCATGTCCACTTGGCATTCCCCCCCGAAAAGGAGTCCCCTTTGCAAAATAAGCTTTGCCTATAATTGTAATAATTATTACAATTATTAATGCTATAAATGAGATATGCGCTGGAACTTGTTCTACATGCTCAAGAACTCTCAATGAGTATGGATTTATTTTTCTAAAAAACAAAAAATAAGATACAATAATTGCATTAAGAGAAGAAATTAACACAGCTCCAGCGGCAACATTTTTTGCAATTTTAGCTAGTTCATGGTATTCGCTTGTTATTAAGTCTATAGTTTTTTCAATTGCAGTATTAAACATCTCTGTAATAATTACCAACGATACTGTTAAAAACAATATCATCACTTCGTACCTGGTTAAGTCGAAAAAAAGTGCTATAAGCAGCACTAAAGTGGCTATTCCATAATGAATTCTCATATTCTTTTGCGATTTAACAGAGTAAATTATCCCTTCTACTGCATAGTTAAAGCTATCAATCATTTTTCTAATTCGCATAATTTCACTCCATATCTTGTCTTTTTAAACCTAAGGAACACAATAGATTTTCTTCTTTTTCTCTCATTTCTTTTCTCTCACTCTCGCCTTCGTGATTGTAACCCATAAGATGAAACATACTGTGGACTGTCAAAAAAGCGATTTCTCTTTGTATACTGTGCCCATATTCAGTTGCTTGTTCTCTTGCTTTTTCAGTTGATATTACTATATCTCCTAGTAGTTTTTCTGCGAAGTCATCTTTTTCAACATCAGAAACACAACATTGGTTATAAGTTTTGTAAGCAAAGCTTTCGTTGTCAATCATTGGAAATGACAATACGTCTGTCGTTCCTTTCTTATTTCTATAAATATAGTTTAACTCGCTCATTTCTACATTGTTAACAAATGATAAACTAACTTCATATTTAGCACTCAATTTTTCATGGTTTAAACATTCAGTCACTACGCGCTCTAAAATCTCAACTAACTCTTCTTCAATGTTTAAAGCATTTTGTCTATTGTCAATTACTAAGCTCAACTGTTTTTCTTCCCTTCGCTTCTATTTTCTTGTTGTCAGGGTACTCAATTCTATCGTGGAAAGTTCCCATTATAGTTTTTACAAATGTTTGTTTAATTATTTCTAGCTCTTTCAAAGTAAGATCACACTCATCCATCTGTCCATCATCTAATTTATCTTTAACTATCTTTGTTATAAATGTTCTTATTTTTTCTTCTGTAGGAGAAGATAAGCTCCTGATAGCTGCTTCTACAGAGTCTGCAAACATTACAATTGCAGTTTCTTTTGTTTGTGGTTTGATACCAGTATATCTATAGCTTTGCTCATCGACATCTTCTCCATCTGCCAATTCCTTAGCTTTGTAATAAAAGTACGCCACTAAACTTGTACCATGGTGTTGAATAATAAAATCTTGAATTTCAACAGGTAGTTTATGCTTTTTCGCCATTTCCATTCCATCTTTAACATGTCCAGTTATTATCAATGTACTTAGAGATGGAGTGATTTTATCATGTGGATTCTCTGTAGTTAACTGATTTTCTTTAAAAAAGTATGGTCTACTTGTTTTCCCAATATCATGATAAAAAGAACCTACTCTTGCTAGTAATGCATTCGCCCCAACAGCATTAGCTGCTGCTTCACTCAAATTTCCTACAATAATACTATGGTGATACGTTCCTGGTGCTTCAATCATGAGTTTTTTTAGCAACGGGTGGTTTTGACTTGAGAGTTCTAATAGTTTTATTTTTGTAAGAATACCAAAAACGCTTTCCCATAAAGGCAGCGAACCTACTGTTAACACTGAACAAAATACACCATTTAGAAAAGCTAAAAACGCGAAGGTCAACAAGTCGTATAAATCAGTCATGTTAACTAGTCCCAACCCAACAATAGTAACACTTTGAACTAAACCTACAACAAGTCCTGCAATAAATATTTTCCCTCTTTGATTAGCATTCTTAATACTAAATACTCCCGCAGTTCCTCCAAGTAACGTCATAAAAATGACAGAAACATCTATATCTGTAACTATTGCAATTAGTATTGTAACGCACAGATTAATCAGCAAAGCTAATCGTGCATTAATCAATAGAGCAATCAACATAACTGAAGCCGCAGTAGGCATTAAGTAAACAGAAATTCCTGAAGTAGCCCTTGCCATAATCAATGTTATAAAAAAAATAATTATCAGTAATAGTAGTTGTCCACTTTTATTTAATATCGCTTCGCTAAATATTTTCATGTATGTTATTAGCAAGATTTGTATTACTAATATAATAAGCGCTACACCAATAAACAACATAATATCAGCTGTTTTGTCTCCTTCTAATAATCCTAATTCGCTTAAAATAACTAGATCGTTGCTTAGAATTTTTTCGCCTTCTCCTACAACTATATCTCCTTCTCTAATTATAATATCTTCAATTTCATTCTTAGCTTCAATTCTTTTCTGTTCAGTTGCTACAATATCTAAGAAACTATTCGGTCTGATTGTTGCATTAACAATTGAAATTGCTAATTCTTTATACATATCATTAAAACCATCAAATTGTGTTATATATTCTCTTATATTGTTTTTTTCTAATTGCAAATCCTGAATTTTCAATCCCTCTAGCAAAAATAAAGATACTGTTTCATGTATGAAGCTCTCGAGATACTCCAACTCGCCTATTGGCGATGCCACTGCCAATGACAAGATGTGAGAAGGTATGTTCAGCTTGTTTAGCAGGACTATTTCTTTTTTTGCAGGCATGTCTAGTCCCTCATCCTCTATGACACTGTATAGAAATTCGAAGAAGTTTTCGATATCTTTACTAACTGCCGTTAGAACCATTGGATCAATTCTAAAGACAGGTTCAACGTCGCCTGCTGCTTTTTGCCTTGATTGTTCTGTTTCTCTTATATTAATAATATCCCTAGTAGCACGTATATCTATAGGTGATAAGGTTCCGACTGCGAGATTGTGTTTTTCAGGCATCAATGCCAAAACTAAAAATGAAACTACGCTTGCAAAAAAGAATAAAGCTAATAATGCATGTATTGATTTCTTACTAGTTAGCATTCTCACGCCCCTACTACTTAGTACCCACTTTAATAAAACTCTGATTTTTTCCATTTTAATCCTCCGAAATCTTTCTAATCTAGCACTAGGCATTTAGTAGTTCTCTAGCAATCTACTCTTAGTGGTCACTTTCATTTCTTTCATATGCAGCGACAATTTTTCGAACTAATGTATGTCTAACAATATCTTTTGCTGTTAGAAGTTGAATTCCCACTTCTTCGATATCCTTCAAAACTTTTGTTGCATGAATAAGTCCGCAATTCTTGACTTTAGGCAAATCTATTTGTGTTATATCTCCTATAACAACAATTTTAGAGCCCACGCCTAATCTTGTTAAGAACATTTTCATCTGTTCTTTTGTAGTGTTCTGTGCTTCATCTAAAATAATGAAAGCATAATTTAGAGTTCTGCCCCTCATAAACGCAAGTGGTGCTACCTCTATTATATCTCTATCCATATATTTTTCAAATTTTTCTGCACCCAATATATCAAACAATGCGTCAAACAAAGGTCTTAAATATGGGTCTACTTTTTCTTTCATATCTCCCGGTAAAAACCCTAAACTTTCTCCTGCTTCAACGGCAGGTCTTGTTAATATTATTCTGCTGACTTCTTCATTTTTAAGGGCTTTTACTGCCATCGCTACAGCAAGGTACGTTTTTCCTGTTCCAGCTGGACCAACAGCAAGTGTTAAGTCATTTGACTTAATAATTTCTAAATATTCTTTCTGCCCGAAAGTCATCGGTTTAATAGGTTTTCCTTTTTCAGTCACGAACACAATTTCATTTTTAAGATCCTCCGAATTGTTTTCATTCTCTGTTCCAATAGAGTTTATGACATATCTAATTTGCTGAAGTGATAAATTCCTTTCATCTTTGATTATTTTAACTAATTTAAAAATTATCTTAGCGCATAGTTCTACCTGCTTCTTTTCTCCGACTATAATAATGCCCTTTTGGCGCAAAGAAATATCTACATTTAATAATTGCTGAATTACTTTAATTTTGTTATCATACTCACCAAATAATTCTCTAATAATTTCTGCTTTATATATATCTATTGTTTTCTGAACAGTACTTACCAACAACTATTCCTCCTCTAACTCTATTTGTTTCTTAGTCCCTATATTTTCAATGACCTCAGCCCATAATTCTGCTTTCATATAATTTTTAATAAGTTTAAATTCTATTTTTGTATCTAATATTTCGCTGTAGTTTGAAACCCTGCTTTGCAATACTTCTAAAAGAACTTTATGCAGTAATTCTTCAATATCTCTTAATTCTAACCTCCTTGCTACTTCAATTGCTTCTTAGTACTCTATGTGTATTACTTCGACAAAAATTTCTCTATTCCTTCAATTAATGATTTCGTAGCTCTTTTTATCTGTATTATATTTATTAAGTTTAACTTTTTTTCCAATTTTATTTGTCCATACTTCGCATCCATTTTTTTTAATAAGATAAATTCTGAACCCACGGTTCTTCGAGAATTTATTTAGCAATTTATAGTCTCTCAAATTAATTTTGAATTCTAATAATGTGTACTGTTTACGATTTACATCCCAGATATCAATATTTTTACTAATACAAAAGTTTATGATTTTCTCTAGCCCCAAGCTTTCTAATCTAACAGTAGCAAAGCCCTTATAGTTTTTTTGTAACCGCATAACAACACATCCTTTAAAGGATTTATTCACTTACTAACTAGAAAATAATAGTTTAACTATCTTGCCATTTATCGTTATTTCATCTGCTTATATACTTTTTAAATGTAGCTTTTTACCTTCTATTTCTAACATCCTAAATCTAGTCTTAATGCGCATTTTTTTATCTGTATACTCAATATTCCTTTATGATTTTCAACAAGAATTTGAAGATTACCAATCATAGTTATTTTAGATGTATCAAGCATTATATCTTTTGGAAATTCCAGTAGTTCTGCAATTGATTCTCTTGCTTTATAGCTTTTCATTAAAAGGCACAGCTCCATATACAAACATTATACCTTTTAAACTTATATTAGACCAAAAAAGAGCCTCACAATTAGTAAGGTCCTTCTCCATCATTAACTACTTCAGTAATCATTGGTAAGTATTTGCCGCTACTCTTAAGTTTTTTGTCTTTAAATCTGATTATAACAAATGATGCCGTCATCATAAAAAAGCCTACAATAGCTGAGTAAACATCTGTATTTCCCGTAATTCCTATTGCGTTTAAAACTATACTAGCTCCTATTATTCCTGCTAACAAAGAAAACAATGGAATTACATACATAATAAGCGCTGCCGATAAAACTTGTTTGCTCTCCATATCTATGTATACTGTTTGACCTACTTTTACACCGATTTCATTATAGACTTCTGCCACTACTGATGAATTTTCATCTCCTAACTTACAAGCACTGCAATTAGAACAGCTTGAATGCTTTTGGATCTCTACTTTTGCAATGTCCTTCTCTACTGAAATTACTACTCCAGCTTTTTGCACTGTTTCACCCCTATTCTATTTCACTTATTTCTTTTACAACAACAGATGCCAAAATTAATCCTACAGCAGATGGCACAAACGATATGCTTCCAATGATACTTTCTATATTTTTGTCTTCCTTTTCAATTTTACTAACTATCTCTTTTGAATATACTACTTTTAAATCTGAAACATTCTTTTTTCTAAGTTCTTTTCTCAAAACTCTTGCAAGTGGACATGTTTCAGTTTTAAAGATATCAGCAACCTCAAATTTTGTAGGGTCCATCTTATTGCCAGCACCCATGCTACTGATAATTTTTATTCCTCTTTCCTTACACTTTACTATTAAGTCTATTTTCGAACTCACCATGTCTATTGCATCAATTACATAATCATAATCGTCACTTAATAATTTGTTTGCACTCTCACTAATATATTTCTCATTAAAAATAACTACTTCTGCATCTGGATTTATATCAAGTATTCTATTTTTCATAGCCTTCACTTTAATTTCTCCAATTGTTGTAGAAGTCGCATGAACTTGTCTATTTACGTTTGTGATGCAAATTTTATCATAATCAATAAGTACAATTTTCCCAACTCCACACCGGGCTAGTGCCTCAACTGCGTATGACCCCACTCCACCAACGCCAAAAACTGCAATTTTTGAATTCTTTAATCTTTCAATTCCCTCTAAACCTATTAGTAGTTCTGTTCGTAAAAATCTGCTATTTTCCATACCGTCTCCTTTTAGAAATCAAAAAAAATCCTATATAAGGATTAAAGTTTACCCGCTATGCCGTTTGATTCAGCTGTTTTGAAACCCACTATCGTAGGTGGATGCCCAGTCACATATTTCATAAGTCCCCTCAAGAGGGCATTTACTACATACATGAACTTAGATTTCCAATGTAATTCTGTTAGCTCAAAACAACCGTTTCTTCGTACACAGCAGGATTTACTTCTATTTAATATTACCATAAAACAAATCCATTTGCAATGTTAATTATTAGAACACGCAAAAACACATTCGTTGCAGTTATTTAAACGCCTTGTTAAATCACTACATGATCTCTTTGAAAAAATGCATGGAACTTTGTTTTGCTTGGCTTTAGTCTTTATAATCTTTGTGATATTATGCTCAATAAAGTCATAAAAAACTATTACCACACCTATATCTTCAGGCATTTCCATTTTTCGCATGCCTTTTTTTCTGCCCGTCCAATGTACGTAATCAGTTATCCCGTGATTTGTCAGGGTTTTAGGTATATTACCAAGCCTATCTGCTCCAACTAATAATGCTTTCATTTAACTAGCCTCCCCATATATATTTACCGATAACAATTATCATTATTATATAGGTTGCTTCATCCTTTGTCAATATATTTATGAAAGAGTCTTATTTAACGTGCACTCCGTAGTTATATTTATCCCATTATGACTAATAGAATACTAGTAAATTTATGGAATAAAACAAAGTTATCATTTGATTTAACGGAATGTTAGTAGTTCAAAAAACTACCTCCATTCACAAGATGAAAGTAGTTTAAATATTTTCTAACAATATTTTTCAGACATTCTATTTTTCTATTAAATAAACTCCAAGCTCTTCTAGCTGCTTCTCCTCTGCAATTGCAGGCGCATTTGTTAGAGGACATGCTGCATTTTGGTTTTTTGGAAAAGCGATGACTTGTCTTATATTCTCTTCGCCTGTCAGTAGCATAACTAGCCTGTCGAAACCGTATGCAATTCCGCCATGTGGCGGGGTGCCATACTTAAATGCATTTAATAAGAAACCAAATTTGTCCCATACTTCTTCGTTTGAAAATCCTAATGCATTAAATAATCTCTGCTGCAAGTCGGCACTATGAACTCTTATGCTTCCTCCTGCAATTTCATATCCGTTAATGACTAAGTCATAAGCTTTTGCTCTTGCTTTTTCTGGAGCATTTTCGAGCATATGAACATCATCGTCCATAGGTGCAGTAAATGGATGGTGCCTCGCTATGTATCTTTCTTCTTCTTCGTTATACTCAAGTAAAGGAAATTCTGTTACCCAAAGTGCATTGAAAACACTCTTATCGATAAGCTTTAATTTTTTTGCAACTTGTACTCTAAGATGTCCTAATGCATCCAAAACAACTTGATTAACATCTGCAACAATAAAAATTATGTCATTATCTTTAGCATCTGTTGTTTCTAATATTTTTGCCAATTCTTCTTCTGTAAAGAATTTTGTTATTGGCGAACTAATTCCTTCTTCTGTAACCTTTATCCACGCAAGACCTTTTGCTCCATACGTTTTAACTAGCTCTTCAAATTTCTTTATGCCTTTCTTACTGATTTTATCTGCATATCCTTTAATGTTAATTGCTCTTACAGAACTACCTTCTTTAACTGCTGATGAAAATACTTTAAATTCGCAGTCTTTCACTACATCAGATAAATCAATTAATTCAAAACCAAATCTTGTATCTGGCTTGTCAGAGCCATATCTCTCCATTGCCTCTTTAAAAGTAATTTGCTTTAGTGGTAAATCAATTTCTACGTTGATCATTTCTTTAAATATTTTGCTAATCATTCTCTCATTTATTGCCAAAACATCTGGTATGTCTACAAAAGACATTTCACAGTCAATTTGCGTAAACTCTGGTTGTCTGTCTGCTCGTAAGTCTTCATCTCTATAGCATTTTACTATTTGGAAGTATTTTTCCATGCCACTGACCATTAATAGTTGTTTAAATAGTTGTGGTGATTGTGGCAGGGCGTAGAATTTGCCTTTATTTACTCTGCTTGGTACTAGGTAGTCCCTTGCACCTTCAGGTGTTGGTTTTGTAAGCACAGGCGTTTCTACTTCGATAAATCCTTCTGAGCTGAGAAAATCTCTTACCAGCATTGCAGTTTTATGTCTAGTAATTAAGTTTTTTTGCATTGATGGTTTTCTCAAATCTAAGTGTCTATATTTTAACCGAAGATTATCTGAAACGTCATCATTATCCTTTATATAAATTGGAGGTATTTCTGATTCATTCAAAATTTCAAGTTTTTCTGCAAATACCTCTATTTCGCCCGTGGGCATTTTACTATTAATTGACTGTCTGATAAACACTTTACCTACTACTGAAATTACATACTCTGAGCCTAATTCGTCTGCTCGTTCGAATGCTTCTTTTGAAACATCTTCATTAAAAACAATTTGAACTATTCCTGATCTATCTCTTAAGTCTGCGAATATTAATCCACCTAAATTTCGTCTTTTTTGTACCCAGCCTGATAACGCAACTGTTTCTTCGATATTTTCTTTTGTTAATGTTCCACACATATGTGTTCTTTTTATATCTAGCATTCTAAGCCCTCCCTAGTTTTTGCTTAATTTTGACAACAACTTCGCTAAACCTAATTTCTTCGCTTTTTGATGTTATTGTATCTTTTAGTGTCACACTTTGCTTCTTAAGCTCTTCTTCCCCAATAACAATTGTAAAAAGTGCTTTTACTTTGTTAGCATACTTAAATTGCGCTTTAACGCTTCTATCAAGATAATCGATATGCGAAAGTATCTCCTCATCTCTTAAGTCTGATGTTAACTTATATCCTACATCTCTAGCATCGTCACACATAGTTACAATAAATATGTCTGACTGCTTAGGTTTTGGTATTTCTACGCCTTGTGTTTCTAAAGCCATTATCGCTCTCTCAAGCCCCATTCCAAATCCTATGCCTGGCATTTCAGGGCCACCACATTGTTTCACCAGTTCGTCGTACCTACCACCGCCACATAACGTTCCTTTCTTACCCGCTTCATCTGAAAGTATTTCAAACGCAGTTTTTGTGTAATAGTCAAGCCCTCTAACTATTTTAGGATCAACTTCAAAATCAATACCAATAATCCCTAGATATTTTTTGACTCCTTGGAAGTGTGTACTGCATTCTTTACAGATATTATCTAGCATTAACGGGACATCTGTTGTTTGCTCAACACAAGTTTCATTCTTACAATCAATAATTCTCATAGGATTTGCATCGAATCTAGTGTTACAAGTACTACATAATTTATCTAGTCTAGGCTCTAAAAATTGTTTCAATATTTCATTGTATTTGACTCTGCACTTAGGACAACCTACACTGTTAATTCTAAGTTCTAATTCTTTTAGCCCTAGTTTTTTATAGACACTCATTGCAAGGTGCATAACTTCTACATCTATAGATGGATTAACAGCTCCAAAAACTTCTATCCCAAACTGGTGATGTTGTCTTAATCTCCCCGCTTGTGGTCTTTCATATCGAAAGATAGGTGTGATGTAATAGATTTTAGTAGGTTGTGCTTCTGCATACAACTTGTTTTCAATTAACGCACGAACTACAGGTGCAGTTCCTTCAGGCTTAAGCGTAATACTTCTTTCTCCACGATCCTCAAATGTATACATCTCTTTACTAACAATATCAGTTATTTCTCCAACGCTCCGCTCAAATAATTCTGTATGCTCAAATATTGGCGTCCTTATTTCTGAGTAACCAAATCTTTCAGCAACTTCTCTTACTGCATTCTCAACATAATGCCATTTATAGCTTTCTTTTGGTAAAATATCTTTAGTACCTCTTGGTGCTTTAGTTAACATACAACTCTCCTCTTTAGTCTTCAGTTTGCATAATTATATCAGAATGAATTCCTGTGTCAAGAAGTGAATAAACTCAAAGCCAGAACAGTCGCTGTTTCCTTCTATTCTCATTAAAAATCAAACAAATCCAACACTTCTTCTTTACTCATTTTCGATACTAATGTTTCTCCAGGTTTAATTACAGCGTTAATCATGTCTTTCTTTTTTTGCTGCAGTTTATATATTTTTTCTTCTATTGTTCCTTTTGTAATTAAGTTCATAACATGTACTGCTTTTTTTT
>JAJOKQ010000109.1 GCA_021129785.1 Clostridiales bacterium
GGAGGTAGAGAATTTGTTTGCCGCTGGAGAAGTGGAAGGCGGAATACACGGGAGGAATAGGCTAATGGGTAACTCTTTATTAGACATCTTAGTTTTTGGGCGTAGAGCAGGAAAAGCGGCTGTAGATAAGAGTAAAACTGGTGATGTTAAGACACTTAGCCTAAAACATGTAGAAAGCTTTCATAAGCAATTAGAAGAAGCTGGTATAAAATCTGAAAGAACTTCACCAATGCTATTACCCAAGTATTACAAATAGGAGGTAGGAGATTTGATAGAGATAAATGTGTGCATAGGGAGTGCCTGTCATTTAAAAGGCTCATATGATGTAATAAAAAGATTGCAGAGCATGATTGATGAAAAAAAATTGTGCGAAGAAGTATTAGTGAAAGCAGCATTTTGTCTAGGCGAGTGTATGCAAGCAGTAGCTGTGAAAATTGGCGAAGAAGAAAAAGTATATTCGGTAAACATGAAGAATGTCGATTGGTTTTTTAATGAGCACATTCAAAAGGAGGTGAATTAGATGCCGTACTTCTATAAGGCTGATTGTAAAAACTGTTATAAATGCTTAAGAGTGTGTCCTACAAAAGCAATAAAAATAAAAAAAGAACAAGCTGAATGTATAGAAGAACTCTGTATAGACTGTGGTAAATGTTTAGACGTATGTCCGCAGGATGCAATACAGACTATTAGTGAAGTGCAAAATGTAAAAAACGCTATTCTAAGTGGGAAAAAAGTTATAGCAAGCTTAGCACCTTCCTTTGCTGGGCTTATTGAAAGAGATGAGATAGGCAAATTTATTACCGCGCTAAATAAATTAGGGTTTTCTTATATTGAGGAAACTGCAATAGGAGCGACTCTTGTAGGAAACTTATATAGGGAGCAGGCGAAAAAAAATAGAGGGAATAATATTATTGCTACGTGCTGTCCGTCAGCAAACTTGCTAATAGAACAGTATTACCCGTCCTTGATAGATAATATTATGCCTTTTGTCACCCCGATGATTGCACATGGTAAAATGTTAAAAGACAGATTTGGAGCAGATAGTTACGTAGTTTTTATAGGACCCTGTCCAGCAAAAAAAGGTGAGGCGAACGACTCTAGACATCAAGTAGACATTGATGCAGTTTTGACATTTGATGAAATATTCAACTGGATTGATAGCAGAAGGATAGTGATGAAGGCACTAAATCCAAGCGAATTTGATGGAATTGCTTTAAAGAAGGGTGCTGCTTTTCCAGTAAGAGGAGGGGTTCTTTCAAGTTTTTTAGACAATGAAGAAGGACAATACGAAGTGTTGCATGCTGATGGAATCGAGGAGTGTATTGCAATATTTGATTCAATGGAAGCTGGAAACATTACGGGTGTTTGCCTTGAACCTAATGTATGTAGAGGTAGCTGCGTAGGTGGAGTGGGATTTCCTAAAAAAGAAGAAGATTATTTCAGGAGACTAAAGAGAGTAAAAGGATACTTAAAGAACTTAGAAAATACTGTTACTAGCGATAAAAATGTGGAATTTGACAGTATTGACTTTACAAAGCGGTTTGCAAATAAATATATAAATAGAAGAATTGCACCAAAAGAAATTATTAATGTGATTATGAAAAAAATGGGAAAACATGATATTACGGACGAACTTAATTGTGCAACTTGTGGTTATGATACATGTAGAGACAAAGCGCAAGCGGTATATGAGGGCATGGCGGAAACGAATATGTGTTTACCTCATATGAGAGCTAAAGCGGAGAGCTTGAGTAACGTAATGTTTGAAAATTCTCCCAATATAATAATTATAGTAGATGAAGAAATGATGGTTAAAGAATTTAACCCAAGGGCAGAAGAGACATTTCATATAAGAATGAAACATATGATAGATAGACCTATTTCAATTATTTTAGATGAAAAACCGTTCCTTGAAGTATTAAACAGCAAGAAAAGCATTATTGGGCGCAAAAAAGTATATCCTGAGTATGATGTTACACTTATTCAAAGTTTTAGCTATTTAAAAGATCAAAACAAAGTTTTAGCTATTTTAACAAATATTACCGCGCTAGAGGAGCAAAAAGAAGAAATGATTAAAGCAAAAGAGAGTACAATAAACGCTGCACAGAAAGTTATCGAAAAACAAATGAGGGTGGCACAAGAAATTGCAAGTTTACTTGGCGAAACTACTGCCGAAACAAAAGTTACTCTGACTAAATTAAAAAATGTTTTTATAGATGGTGATGTCAAATGAGTTATTTTATAGATGTAGCATATGATAGCATTAATAAACGTGGAGAAGAACTGTGTGGTGATAATGTAGAAATTGTTCGTAAGGGAAGTAGCATAATCATTGTTTTAGCTGATGGGCTAGGCAGTGGAGTTAAAGCAAACATTTTAGCTATGTTAACTTCAAAAATTGCCGCAACAATGCTAAGAGAAGGACTGTCAATCGAAGATACAGTAGACACAATTGTAAATACGCTTCCAGTCTGTAATGTTAGACAATTAGCGTACGCAACGTTTACTATATTTGAAATAAAAGAAGATGGAAATATTTATATTGTAGAATTTGATAATCCTCCAATAGTATTTATTAGAAATAAGAAATTATTTGAGATAGATAAAAAACCAAGATTCATTAATGACAGAGTTATTTACGAAAGCAACTTAAAATTGCAACAAGACGACGTTTTGGTTGCATTTAGTGATGGTGTAGTTCATGCCGGAGTTGGTGCGATATTGAATTTAGGTTGGCAGTGGGAAAATGTGTCGAAACATTTAATTAGAGGAACAGAGAGGGTAAAGAGTGCTAAATATATTTCGAGAGATTTAATCGAAACCTGTAAAAATTTGTACAATGATGAGCCAGGAGATGATACTACTGTTGTGGTGGTGAGAGTTAGGAAACCCGAAATAGTAGATATTTTCACTGGACCACCTATAAAAAAAGAGGATGATAAATTAGTTGTAAAAGAATTAATGAAAGCAAAGGGGAAAAGAGTTGTTTGTGGTGGCACAGCTGCTACTATAGTAGCACGTGAGTTGAAGGAAAAAATTGTTATCGATGTTGATACAATGAATGCAGAAATTCCGCCGACAGCTGTTATAAAAGGAATAGATTTGGTGACAGAAGGAGTAGTAACGATAGGAAGGGCAGTTCAAATAATTAGAGAGTTTAGCATTGAAAATAAAAACAATCTTATTAGCAACTTACGAAAAAACGATGGTGCAACACGATTAGCAAAATTGCTGATTGAAGATTGTACACATTTGAATTTGTGGGTGGGAAGATCTATAAATCCAGCTCATCAAAACCCAGATTTGCCAGTAGATTTAAGCATAAAACTGAAAATTGTTGATGACTTAGTTAAATTATTGAGGGAAATAGGTAAAAAAGTGAAACTCACATACATTTAGTACAAGGAGCTGAAATAATGCGAAAATATGTTAGCGAAGTTCAGTTAATCAAATACCAAGTACTTAGAGAAGTAGCAAGATTAACTTATGAGGGTACGCTAGAAAAAGAAAAAAATAATATTGCTCTGTTAGTTGATCCTGGTCCTGATCCAAGAATACGTTGTTGTATATATAAAGAAAGGGCTATAACTAATGAAAGAGTAAAATTGGCGATGGGTGGTGACAAAAATAATCACAGTGTTATAGAAGTCTTGCCAACTGCTTGTGATGAGTGTCCAATTGATAGGTTTGTAGTTTCTGACTCGTGTAGAGGATGTTTAGCTCATAAATGCATAGACGTTTGCCCAGTAAAAGGGGCAATATATTTTATTGGGAGAGGAGTTTATATTAATCAAAAAAAATGTATCGAATGTGGAAGATGTAAAGAAGCATGTCCATTTAATGCTATTACAGATAGAATGAGACCTTGCAAAAGAGCGTGTCCAACGGATGCACTAACAGTTGATCAAAACAGGAAAGCAAAAATTGACTACGACAAGTGTATACAATGCGGGTTATGTATAGTTGGCTGCCCATTTGGTGCTATTATGGATAGATCAAGTATAGTAGAAGTTATAGAACTATTAGAAAAATCAAGAACAGAAAAAGATTCTCATGTATATGCTGTTATTGCTCCGTCTATTGCAAGTCAGTTTGACCATGTAAAAATTGGGCAGGTAGTAAAAGGAATAAAACTTATAGGATTTCATGACGTTGTAGAAGCAGCACTAGGTGCTGATTTTGTAGCTTATAAAGAAACCCTTGAATTTGAAGAGGTTATAAGGAACAAAAAAGTTTTAACAAGCTCGTGTTGTCCAGCCTTTGTATCTTTAATTCATGTGAAATACCCTGCATTAGCTGAAAAAATTTCTTCTTCAGTCTCGCCGATGATTGCGGTTTCTAAGTTGATTAAACATTTAGATAAAAAAGCTAGAATTGTATTTGTAGGTCCTTGTGTGGCTAAAAAAGGCGAAATATTTCAGAAAGATTTAATCGGAATCACTGATTATGTGTTAACATTTGAAGAACTTAGCGCAATTATTGACGCGAAGAAAATTAAAATTGAAGAATGTGAAGAAGAATTATTTGACAATGCATCTTACTTTGGAAGAATTTTTGCAAGGACGGGAGGATTATCAGAAGCTATCAAGCATGTAATTGAAAGTGAAAAAATTGATGTTGATTTTAAACCTATTAGTTGTGATGGAGTTGAAGAATGTGAAAAAGCTCTAAAAAAGGCGAGAGTGAATCGATTAGATGAGAATTTTATTGAAGGGATGGTATGCAGAGGAGGGTGTATTGGTGGTGCTGCTTCATTGTATTACGGACCTAAAGACAAAAAGAAGGTAGACGAATATGGGAAACTAGCTTTGGAAAAAGGGATTAAAGATTCTCTTAGAATATTTGATATAAATGAAATTGATCTTCATAGGAAAATCAGTAAATAGCCAAAATTCATAACCAGTAACAAGCGAGCACTATTTTTGAGAATTTGTAGCTATTTCTATTTTTTTGTTCAATTTCTACTCAAGATATAGTATAATGAAACAACTAAGAATTTTTTTAGGGGTGAAAGACTATTGAACAAAGAAAAAAGCAACTATAAGATTACACGTTATGGGGTTTTAGGTGGAACTTTTGATCCAATTCATAATGCCCATCTTTTTGTAGCTGAAGCGGTATTAGAAGAACTAAACTTGGATAAAATAATATTTATTCCGTCAGGAATTCCTCCGCATAAAACTAGTCAGAAGGTAACACGTTCAGACCATAGACTTATGATGACGGCACTTGCAATAAATAGCAATGATAAATTTTTTGTCTCAGATACAGAAGTTAATCGTGCTGGGAAATCATACACAATACAGACAATGAGGGAATTAACAGAAGAAAATTTTTGTTCAGCTGAATTTTATTTTATTGTGGGTGCAGATGCATTTACCCAGATAGAAACTTGGGCAATGTATGAGGAGCTACTAAAAACAACAAAATTTGTTGTTTTAACTAGAACAGGTAGTGATAACAAAACTTTAGAGAAAACAATTGAAAAATGCCAGAGTAACTTTGGCGCAAACATTTGCAAAGTTTCAATTCCTAATCTAGAGATTTCCTCAACAGATATTAGAAGCAGAATAAAACGAGGGAAGAATGTAAAATATTTGATTCCATCTGTAGTCGTTGAGTATATAAGTAAATACAATATATACAAGGATTAAAAGAAACATTCAACCTAAGTTGTATTGAATACATTACATAGTAAAACATAAGGAGAAGATATGAGTATAATTGTTGCATCAGTTTTATTTATTTTAGGTTTAATAATAATTATTAAAGGAGGAGATTGGTTTGTCGAAGCTGCAGTTTGGATTGCAAAAGCTACTGGCGTTCCAACGATACTAATTGGTGCTACTATTGTCAGCGTTGCTACAACACTACCAGAGCTGCTCGTATCTATGATAGCGACCAATCAACAATTGTACGGAGTAGTTATGGGAAATGTCGTAGGATCCTTACTATGCAATATGGGTCTAGCAATGGGATTGACGGCTTTTTTTGCACCAGTTGTTATTAATAAATCTAACTTCACAATCAAAAGTTCATTTATGCTTTTTTCTACAGGAATAATATTTGTAATGGGTAGGGATTTGCTAATATCTAAGCAAGAAGGGATAATTTTATTATTATTGTTTTTAGTATATATAGTAATGAATATTTGGGAATTTAAGAAAGGTGAGAGTGACAACAAAGACAAAGGTAGAATTAAGTACGACAAGTCAAATGCTAAAACTTACATATTTAAATTTATTGTGGGTGCAGCATTTATTAGTATTGGTGCGAGGCTCTTAGTTACGCATGGAGTTACAATAGCTATTTATCTTGGAGTTCCTGAACAAGTTGTAAGTTTGACTTTAATTGCAATAGGAACGTCCTTGCCAGAAATAACTACAGCAATTACTTCGGTTATAAAAAAACATCAAGGAGTATCAATAGGAAATATTTTAGGAGCAAATATTTTAAACCTACTTATGGCGCTAGGTGTATCAACTGCAATAAGTAGCGATGGTCTTATTATTGACATTCAAAGAATAGCCTTTGGTAACTTTGTATATAATATTCCTCAAACGCTATTTCTTGACTTACCAGTAGCTCTTGTAATGATGTTTATTTTAGTAGTTGGAGGCTTGATATTTGGGAAGATCAGCAGAACAATTGGGTTTGTGCTTTTTTCAATATATATTCTTTATTTAGCAACACTTGTAGAATTATTTTTGCAATATTAACTTAGAGGAGAGATTTAATGGAAAAATTATCTTTGAACGCAATTGAGCAAGTAGTAAAGGGCATTGACGATAAACTAGGCGTAGATATTCGGGTACTTGATTTAACTAATTTGAATGCTATTTGTGACTGTTTTATTATAACAAGTGCATCTTCAACACGACAAGTAAAATCTATATCCGACGAGATAGAAGACAAGATGAAAAAATTAGATATACGAATACACCATAGAGAAGGTTATAGTTTAGGAAGATGGGTATTATTAGACTATGGAGATATTATAATACATATTTTTTTAGAAGAGGAAAGACAGTTTTATGGATTAGAGAATAATTGGAAAGATGCTGTAATTGTAGACACTGCACAATTTTTTAGACACCAGTAACGGATTTACAAAGGAATACAGTAGTAGATATTAGCATTTGAATGTAAGGAGTATTAGATAGCAACGTTTTTTCAGAGAGTCGGTGTTCGCTGTGAACCGATAAAACAGCTATCGAACTTGCCTATTGAAGCATTCAAAGGATGGAATCCTTTACAAACCATTGAGTGGACTTTCAGTCAATTAGGGTGGCACCGCGGGTTAATCTCGTCCCTATGTGACGTGGAAGTTTTTTGTTTATTCTTGGTCACCCTGAGTATTGTCAAATGGGTCTCATAGAAGTAGAAAGTATAAAATTGGAAAGGGAAACGCAAAATATAAAACAAAAAAAGAAATTCTAGGGGATCGTCTCGTGGGAGTCCAAAACAAAGAAAATTAAGAGGTGAAGATGATGAACAAATACAATTTTAAGGAAATTGAAGAAAAATGGCAAAAATCATGGGCGGAGAACAATGCTTTTAGTACAGAAGAAGACAGTGATAAGCCCAAATTCTACATGTTAGAAATGTTCTTATATCCTTCAGGGAAAATTCACATGGGACATGTAAGAAATTATTCAATTGGAGACGTTGTCGCAAGGTTTAAGAGAATGAAAGGATATAACGTACTACATCCAACAGGTGCAGATGCATTTGGCTTGCCAGCAGAAAATGCAGCGATTCAACATGGAGTTAGCCCTGATTTTTGGACTAAAAAAAATATGGTTGAAATGAAAAAACAACTTAAAGCATTAGGCTTTAGTTATGACTGGGATAGAGAAGTATCGACCTGTGATGTAGATTATTATAGGTGGACACAATGGATATTCTTGCAATTTTACAACAGCGGGTTGGCATATAAAAAAGCAGCTCGTGTAAATTGGTGTAACTCATGTGAAACAGTGTTGGCTAATGAGCAAGTAGTAGCTGGGCTATGCGAAAGATGCAACTCGCATGTCGGGAAAAAAGAATTAAGTCAATGGTATTTTAAAATTACTAAGTATGCTGAAGAATTGCTAGATGATTTAGAATCGTTAGATGGATGGCCAGACAAAGTTAAGACTATGCAAAAAAACTGGATTGGCAAGAGTGAAGGTGCAGAGATAGATTTTGAGATTGAAAATTACAATCAGAAATTAAGAGTTTTTACAACACGTCCCGAGACAATTTTTGGAGCTACATACATGGTGCTTGCTCCAGAGCATCCATATGTTATGGAGTTGATAGCCGGAAATGAATCTGAACATGCTGTGAGGAATTTTATGCAAAATTTGCAACACATGTCAGATATCGAGAGAACATCCGCAGAAATAGAAAAAGAAGGAGTATTTTTAGGGCGTTATTGCATAAATCCTCTATCAGGTGAAAAAATGCCGATTTATATCGCAAACTACGTATTAGCTGATTATGGGACAGGTGCTATTATGGCAGTTCCTGCACATGACCAAAGAGATTTAGATTTTGCAAGAAAATATGATATTGATGTAGTCCCGGTGATTAGACCTAGTGACAGCACAGATGACTTTACTGTTGATTTAGAAGCTTTTGTTGATTCTGGCGTAGTAATTAATTCGGGTGAGTTTAATGGAGAATTAAGTGAGGCTGTATTCTCTAAGATAATTAAGAAATTAGAGGAAAAGAATGCAGGGGAGAAATCCATTAACTACAGACTAAGAGATTGGTTGATTTCTAGACAGCGTTATTGGGGAACACCAATACCAATTATTTATTGTGATGATTGTGGTGCAGTTCCAGTAAATCAAGAGGACTTACCTGTAGAGTTGCCGATTAAAGCAGAATTTACTGGGAAAGGATCTTCACCGCTGGAAACGGTTAAAGAATTCGTTCATACTACTTGTCCTAAATGTAGCAAAAGTGCAAGAAGAGAAACTGATACTATGGACACTTTTGTAGATTCTTCATGGTATTTTTTGAGGTTTATTGATTCTAAAAATCAATCTTTGCCATTTTCTAAAGAAAGAGCAGATAAATGGATGCCTGTAGATCAGTACATTGGTGGCGTAGAACATGCAATACTACATTTGCTATATGCTAGATTTTTTACAAAAGCCATGAAAGACCTAAATTTGTTAGAAGCTAATGAACCATTTAAAAATCTTCTAACGCAAGGTATGGTATTAAAAGATGGAATGAAAATGTCTAAATCTAAAGGAAATGTTGTAAGTCCTGACGAATTAATATATAAGTATGGAGCTGACACTATAAGATTGTTTATTTTATTTGCCGCACCTCCTGAGAGAGACCTAGAATGGAGCGAATTGGGAGTTGAAGGAGCACATAGATTCTTAAATAGAGTGTGGAGACTGGTTGATGAAATATCTTCCTTGTCAAACAAAAGAACTATTTCTAGTAATATAAATGACGACAAAAAGCTTAGGTTTGTAATACATAATACAATAAAAAGAGTGACTGAGGATATCGAGAAACGCTTTAATTTCAATACCGCAATTAGTTCAATTATGGAGCTAGTAAATGAATTATATAGATACAAGGAAATTGATGAAGAAAAAAGGAATATGGAATTGATTTTTGAAGGAGTAAGAACTACCATTGCTTTGTTAGCACCGTTTGCACCACATATAAGCGAGGAGCTTTGGAAAACATTGGGAAACAATTGCAGCGTGCATGATTTGGAATGGCTGATCTTTGATGAAACGGCCTTGATTAAAGATGAAGTTGAAATAGTTGTTCAACTAAATGGAAAGGTGAAAATTAGAATGATGGTTCCTACCAATCTAGACAAAAATGATGTTGAAAAAATTGTTTTAAATGATGAGAAAATAAACGTTTTACTAGAAGGAAAAAGAGTAGTTAAAGTAATTGTAGTGCTGGGGAAACTGGTTAATATAGTTGTAAAGTAGAAATTTAGTATAATACTATAAAAGTCGAAAATTTTAGGTGAGAGGGGGAGTGTAAAAATGCATAAAGTATTAAAAAATATGGTATCTGTTGTGGAGGGCATAGCAAAGACCTATGGGAACAATTGCGAAGTTGTTTTGCATGAAATAATAGACGCAAAAATGTCTATAGTTGCAATCTGTAATGGGCATGTAACAGGTAGAAGTATGGGAAGTCCAATGCTCGGCGTTGGAACAAAAAACACTGAAAATAAAAAGACAGAAGATGTTATAAATTATAGAAATGTAACGTCTGATGGGAAAGTACTTAAATCATCTACGATGTTTATAAGAGACGACCTCGACGCAGTAATTGGTTGTCTATGTATAAATATAGACATATCTTCTTTGTTAGTCGCAAAAAATGCAATCGCTGGTTTAACTTGTACTGATAAAAGAATGGAAAAGAAACTAGAACATATTGCGTCAACAAATGTTGAGAATATTCTCAAAAATATTGTTGAGGAAACTCTTAGTATTGAAGGGAAACCAGCAAAATATATGAAGAAAGATGAGAAAATAAATATTGTTAGAAAACTAGATAATCAAGGGGCATTTCTAATTAAAGGGGCAATTGAGTATGTGTCAGAAGTTTTATGTGTTTCAAGATTTACAATCTATAATTACTTAGACGAAATAAAGAATGAAAAAGAGGAATAAACAGTGCAGCAACTAGTTGAAAACTGTTTAAACGAAGATGATTTAGCAAAGTATAAACAATTTCTCAAAGTGCTATAATTTTAATTTGGGCGTTTTAAATGACACTTGTTGGAGGATGACATGAGGAAGAATGTTAGAATGATAATATTTTTTTTGACAGTGATTATTTTAACGGTAGGATGTCAAAAAAAAGGTGGTGAAGATCTATCGCAAACTATTTTTGCTCTTGGCACAGTTATCAGCATTAATTTATTTGATGAAGGATCGCAAGAACTAATGACTGAAATTATTGAAAAAATTAATAGTATTGAAAAAACTATGAGTAAAAACTTAAAAGATAGCGAGATTTCACAGATTAATAGACAAGCAGGAATATCACCAGTGAAAGTATCTGAAGAAACTTTTTTTGTTATTGACAAAGCCATTCAGTTTGCAGAGTTATCAAATGGTATGTTTGATCCAACTTTGGGACCTATTATTGAACTATGGGGAATTGGTACCGAAGCAGCAAAGGTCCCCGACTTAAAAGAGTTATCCGAACTATTAAGCAAAGTTGATTATAGGAAAGTTCAATTAAACAAAAAAGAGCAAACAGTTTTTCTAGAGTTGGAGGGAATGGCGCTAGACTTGGGAGGAATAGCAAAAGGATTTGCAGCAGATTCAGTCATTGAGTTATTGAGGGTTCATAAAATTAACAATGCTATGCTTAATTTAGGAGGGAATGTGTTTGCTTATGGTAAAAAAGACAATGGCGAGCCGTGGAAAATAGCTATTCAGAGTTCTTTTGATCAAAGAAACAGTTATTTTGGTTACGTTGAGGTGGTTGATAAAAGCGTGGTAACATCAGGATCCTACGAGCGGTACTTTGAAGAAGATGGGGTTGTGTATCCTCATATTTTCGATGCTAAAACAGGATTTCCCGTTCAAACAGAAGTGGTTTCAGTCACGGTTATTGCTGCTTCCTCTATTGATGCTGATGCTTTATCTACGATTTTATTCGCACTTTCTATTGAAGAAGGAATTGCTATTGTTGAGAAACTAGATGGCATTGAATGTATTTATGTAACAAAATATGATAGAATTTATCTATCATCTGGAGCAAAAGAATTTTTTGTGTTAACTGATTCAAGCTACATTCTAAATAACGACTGAGATAGCAAGCTTTATTGAAGTTGAATGAACTCATTTGAACTAAACAAAAAACAAATTACTTTACGAAATGGAAGGAGAATATCTTAATGAAAAAAGGGTATGTACATATTTACACAGGTAATGGAAAAGGAAAAACTACAGCATCACTAGGTTTAGCACTTAGAGCCGTATGTGCAGGAAAGAAAGTTTACATGGGACAGTTTATTAAAGGAATGAAGTATAGTGAAGTAAAAGCGCAAGAGCTTTTGCCAAACTTTGAAATTGAACAATTAGGAAGAAATTGCTTTATTACGAAAGAGCCAGAGCAAGCGGACTATGATGCCGCAAAAGAAGGGTTAAAAATATGTGCAAAAAAAATGTCATCTGGTGAATACGATGTTGTAATAATGGATGAACTAAACATTGCCTTGTACTATAAACTATTTTCTATAGAAGAAGTTATTGAGATTATTAGTGCAAGAGCAGAGCATGTTGAGGTAATAATTACTGGAAGATATGCGCATGAGAAAGTAATTGAATTTGCAGACTTAGTAACAGAAATGAAGGAAATAAAGCATTATTATACAGAGGGAGTACAAGCAAGAGTTGGAATTGAAAAATAAAAAAACTGAGGAGGAAATTGTATGTTAGAAAAAACATATATTATGGTAAAGCCTGATGGCGTAAAAAGAGGTTTAGTAGGAGAAATAATAAGAAGAATTGAAGCAAAAGGATATAAAATAGTCGATTTGAGGTTAATGAGGCCAAATAGAGAATTAGTTGAGAAACACTATGATGTGCATAAAGACAAACCTTTTTTTGGAGAGCTTGTAGATTTTATCTCGGATTCAGAAGTCGTAGGAATGGTTGTTGAAGGGGAAGACGTAATAACAGTGTTAAGAAATATGATTGGCGACAAAAATCCTGCAATAGCTGCTTCTGGGACTATAAGGGGAGATTACGCAAATAGTTTGACAAAAAATATTATTCACGGTTCAGACAGTGCAGAAACGGCAGAAAGAGAAATAAGTATTTGGTTTTAACTAGGAGGCTGGAAGCTATGTGAACAATACTTTTTAGAGATATTTTTATCGGAATATTAGGACTAATTCAATATGCTTATAGGGGGTGCTGTTATGAGTAAGAATTTTTTGAAAACAGAAAAGATAGTTAAGGAGAATATGAAAACGGGAAATTTAGATGTAATTGACGATGAAAAAAAGTTAAATATCAAGAAGAGAAAAAAGCAAGTATTTGTAGAACAATATTACCTGAGAGTAATCACATAAGAAGCGTTCTAGGGGACGAAATGTTTGAGTTTAGCAAAATGAACTGTGAAGAAATTTTTAAATTTAATCATCTTTTTAGGCGTTCAATTGCAGAGTTCAATTATAAATAAGGAATAAGGATGCTGATGGAGAAAAATTGCTAAGCGCAATTGAGTGGGTGGGCAAAGAATTTTTTTCGGTGCTTTGGGAAAAACCGATTACTGTTATAAAAACTATACTTGCATTCGAACCATTATTGATAAAATATGGTAAAACACACGAAAGGGAACTTCTTTTAAAAAATTATATTGAGGAGATAGATAGTGCTAATAAGAACGTTAATGTTGAACTAGTTGCTAGAGCTTTATTTGGTGCGAAGAAAGTTTTTGCAAAAGATTATTGTTTACAAAATGTAAAGACAATTAAAGAGGAGAGATTATTTTGAAAGCACACGAAGTAGATTTTAAATTATTTGGAGAGGGCATGCAGTTTGTGGAGGTTGAGTTAGATCCTCAAGAAAGTGTATTAGCAGAAGCAGGCACAATGATGTACATGGAAGAAAATATTCAAATGGAAACAATATTTGGTGACGGTTCAGGTGACGGGTCAGGAGGTTTAATGGGTAAACTCCTAGGAGCGGGAAAAAGGCTGGTAACAGGAGAGAGTTTATTCATGACTGTTTTCACTAATGGAGGACATGGGAAAAGCAAGGTTGCATTTGCAGCACCATATCCTGGGAAAATAATTCCTATTGATTTGCGAGACGTTGGAGAAAAGTTAGTTTGCCAAAAAGATGCTTTTCTATGTGCTGCAAAGGGTGTATCAATTGGTATTGAATTCCAAAGAAAAATAGGTGTTGGTTTGTTTGGAAGAGAAGGATTTATAATGCAAAAGCTTGAAGGTGACGGACTAGTTTTTGTACATGCAGGTGGAACTATTATAGAGAAAGAACTTGTAAGAGGAGAAACTCTAAGGATTGATACAGGTTGTATAGTAGCATACACGGAAACAGTTGATTTTGACGTTCAAATGGTCGGCGGTGTTAAGAGTGCGTTATTTGGAGGAGAAGGATTATTTTTTGCAACGATAACAGGTCCAGGGAAAGTGTGGCTTCAATCTTTACCATTTAGTCGTTTAGCAGACCGAATTGGAAAAGAAACAGTAACAACTGGAAGCGGGAAAGG
>JAJOKQ010000004.1:0-6299 GCA_021129785.1 Clostridiales bacterium
CATGGAAATTTACTCGAAGATATCATAATTAGCAGATCTTTTGAAACTATATAAAATGAAGGGAGACTCAAAAATTGGAAAACTACAGAATGCATTTACTTGTCTGCGGTGGTACAGGATGCCATGCTACAAAAAGCGATACGCTTATTAAAGACTTAAAGAAGGTCCTTACTGATAAAGGGTTGGAAAACGAAATCCAAGTTGTAGAAACTGGGTGTTTTGGTTTTTGCGAAAAGGGTCCCATATTGAAAGTTTACCCAGATAATGTTTTCTATATTGAAGTTCAACCTAGTGACGCAGAAGATATTGTTGAAGAACATGTTATAAAAGGAAGAAAACTAGATAGATTATTGTTTGTAGAGCCTGCTCTAAACCAAAAGCTTGAAGAACAGAGTGATATGCCCTTTTACAAAAAACAACTAAGAGTAGCCCTTAAAAATTGTGGCTTTATTGATCCAGAAAATATTGATGAATATATTGCATCCGATGGATACCACGCACTTGGCAAGGTTCTAACTTCTATGACACCCCAAAGCGTTATAGAAGAAATAAAGACTTCTGCTTTACGAGGACGAGGCGGGGGAGGTTTTCCAACTGGTTTAAAATGGGAATTCACGAAAAAATCTACGGCAGAGCAAAAATATATTGTATGTAATGCAGACGAAGGCGATCCTGGAGCTTTCATGGACAGATCAATTTTGGAGGGAGACCCTCATATTGTTCTTGAAGCAATGGCGATTGCTGGCTATGCAGTTGGTGCTAATAAAGGATTTATCTATATTAGAGCGGAGTATCCTCTTGCAATTCAGCGCTTAAGTGTTGCAATACAACAAGCACGTAATTATGGACTTCTTGGAAACGATATTATGGGCACTGGGTTTGATTTTGATGTTGATCTTGATCTAGGAGCAGGTGCTTTTGTATGCGGTGAAGAAACTGCGTTAATAAAATCCATCGAAGGTAATCGGGGTGAGCCCCTAACAAAACCACCGTTTCCTGCGCAAAGTGGTATATGGGAAAAACCAACTTGTGTAAATAATGTAGAAACTTTTGCCAATATTCCAGCTATCATCAATAAAGGTGCACTTTGGTTTAAAAAAATTGGAACTGAGAAATCTACAGGCACAAAAGTTTTTGCATTAGCTGGGAAAATAAATAACGTTGGTCTTGTTGAAGTGCCAATGGGGATAACAATGCGTGATATTATATTCGATATCGGCGGAGGAATAAAAAACAAAAAGCAATTTAAAGCTGTGCAATCTGGTGGACCTTCAGGAGGCTGCATTCCTCTTTCTCATATTGACGTACCAGTTGATTATGATTCTCTGCTTTCGATAAGGTCTATGATGGGTTCTGGTGGTCTTATAGTTCTTGACGAAGATGATTGTATGGTTAATGTTGCCAAATTTTACTTAGAATTTATCATAGATGAATCCTGCGGCAAATGTACGCCTTGCCGTGTAGGCACAAAACGATTGCACGAAATACTAACTAAAATAACAGAAGGAAAGGCGACAGAAGAATGCTTGAATACTTTAGTTGAGCTTTCAAATACAATTACAGACACTTCTCTCTGCGGCCTTGGACAAACAGCATCTAATCCGGTCCTCAGTACAATTGAGCATTTTCTAGATGAATATAAAGCTCATGTTATTGATAAACGTTGTCCAGCTGGTGTCTGTCAGGAGTTGTTGTCTTATACAGTTCTTTCGAATAAATGTATAGGTTGTACAGCCTGCCTAAGAGCATGCCCAGTTAATTGCATTGAGGGTGCTCCAAAGGAAATACACAAGATTGTACAAAGTGATTGTATTAAATGTGGTGCATGCTACGATATCTGTAGATTTGAAGCTATTATTAAAAAATGAAAGAGGTGAAAATAAATATGATTAATCTGACAATAAATAGTCGTCAAGTGTCGGTCCCATCAGGTTCTACGATATTAGATGCAGCTAAAAAACTTAATATAAAAATCCCGACTTTATGTCACTTAGAATTACATGATTTAAAGATGGTAAACCAAGTCGCCTCATGTCGTATTTGCGTAGTTGAAGTTGAAGGTCGAAGAAATCTAGCACCTTCTTGCGCTACCCCTGCTACTGAAGGAATGATCGTTCGTACCAACACATCAAGATCTGTAAAGGCTAGAAAAACAGTTATGGAATTATTGCTTTCTGACCACCCTAAAGAATGCTTAGTTTGCCCTAAAAGCATGAACTGTACTTTACAATCGCTAGCTGCAGATTTAGGAATTCACTCGATATGCTGCGAAGGAGAGATGTCCACGTACCCAATTGACAATTCTAGCCATGCAATCGTACGAAACTTGGATAAATGCATACTGTGTCGCCGATGTGAAACTATGTGCACTGAGGTCCAAACTGTAAATGTATTTTCTGCAGTAGGAAGGGGATTTGAGACAGTCGTCTCTACGTCTTTCGATCTTCCAATGAATGAAACCGCTTGTACTTTCTGCGGTCAATGTGTAGCTGTATGTCCTACAGGCGCACTCACAGAGGTTAACAATATCCCGAATGTATGGAATGCTTTAAGAGACCCCAACAAGCTTGTAGTCGTGCAAACGGCTCCAGCGGTTCGAACTGCTCTTGGCGAGATGTTCAACATGGAAGCAGGAACTTTAGTAACAGGGAAAATGGTAACAGCACTACGCGACTTGGGCTTTGATAAAGTTTTTGATACAAATTTTGCTGCAGACTTAACAATTATGGAAGAGGCGAGCGAACTTGTTCACCGCATCCAGCATCGAGGGACTCTACCTATGTTAACAAGTTGTTGCCCTTCCTGGGTGAAATTTATTGAGCATAATTTTCCTGAAATGCTTGATATACCATCTACCTGTAAATCGCCGCATCAGATGTTTGGAATAATAGTTAAAACATATTTGGCTGAAAAGTTAAATATATTGCCTGCAGATATTGTTTTGGTTTCTATTATGCCTTGTTTGGCCAAAAAATATGAAGCCGGTAGACCTGAGCTGCACAATGATGATATTCCTGAAGTGGACATTGTAATAACTACGCGTGAATTAGGTGCGATGCTAAAAGAGGCGGGCATTGATTTATCAATTCTTGAGGATGACGACTTTGACAATCCTTTAGGCGAATCTACTGGAGCTGGCACAATTTTCGGAACAACTGGCGGCGTAATAGAAGCTGCGCTTAGAACTGCTTACGAGTGGCTTACTGATACCCCACTGGAAAAGGTAGAATTCACAGCACTTCGTGGCATGAGTGGTATAAAAGAAGCAACTATACCTATCAACGGTATGAACTTCAAGGTTGGAGTAGCTCATGGATTAGGCAACGCACGACAATTATTAGAGAATATCAGAGACGGGAAATCTCACTACGATGCTATTGAAATAATGGCTTGCCCTGGAGGATGTATCGGCGGCGGTGGACAACCATACCATCATGACAATATTGAAGTATTGCATAAACGGATGGAGGCAATTTATCGTGAAGATAGAAATAAAACTCTCAGAAAGTCGCATGAGAATCCGTATGTCAAAAAACTTTATAACGAATTCTTAGGTGAGCCTTATGGTGAAAAAGCACATAAGTTACTTCATACTACTTATACTAAGCGACAAAAATTATAATCTACCGCTTTTCTAGCTGTAAACTTAAAAAAGTTTTTATGTAAATATCGTATTATCACTACTTAAGCCAGAGGTAAGTTTACTCTGGCTTTTCTTATAAACTCACATAGCGGGTAGATTAGGGATTGCAATGCATGCACCTTCCTGCAGATGCTTGCTTTTTTTCAACTTGCTCTTCCTCGGTGTATGTGCATTTTTTACATGCATATATTTTTGTAGCTACTTCATTCGTTGGACTGCCACAGCTCTCACAAGGTAACCCCACTTTTTTATCGACGATTATAAATCCTGGCGCACCGCATATTGTACAACGGGAAAGCATTTTTTTAACCAAGTCTTGCGTAGCTCTTTCGATATTCTCCATTCTAGTTGGATTCGCACAAGCTCTAGTATCTGCTTCAATAAATACCTTCCCCTTCTTTGAATTATTAACTTCTTGATCGAATATCCTCTTTAACGATTTCCACGTTCTAATTCCTTTAATGATAGCAGTATTTTCTTCATTGTTTGCTCTTAAAACAATGAAATGACTTGGAAATAGTATTCTCCTTGCAAACTCCTGAACCTCGTGATATTCACCTGTTACAATATAATCATAATTAGTTGCTGTCGTTCCACTCTCACCTACTATTTCAATATCATTTTTTTTATCTATTAATATTACAATTTCATAATTCCAAGGGATAAAAGGAATCACTGGATGCGAACCGAAAATCCCTTCGCTCGCTATTCCAATGTCTAAACCCATTAACTGCATCCCTTTATGCGCTTTTAATCTTACAGTATCTAACTGGCTACCTTCTCTTTTTACTTCTTTTGTAAAAGTGCCTAATAAATCAGTGTCATAGCTTCTTTCCACAGTGATTTGCAATCCAGTCTTCTCTTCGATTATTGGGACAATTACACGTTCTTTGTCGTGCTTATTTATTAAAACTGCTTTTCTTTTTTCCCAAAAATATACTTCTTTACTCATTTTTCGCTCCATTACTTTTATTTGTTCAGATTTGTTATCTTTCATTGCTAAATAAGTGGATGAGTTAGATTCTTAGTTCTAACCCTCATATCCCCAATTATAAAAATTTTTTCCTATATTAATCGTTACCCCTCTCTACCTCGTTGTGCCAAGTGTGAAAATCGTTGATGCTGCTTGTTCTCTAGAAATTAAACCTAGCGTTCCTTCTAAACGGTTCATATCAACGCTAAATACAGCAGCATTCAAAAATGCTACAATACCATTGCTATTGCGATCTACATCGTCTAGAATATCTCCTGCCATCACTGTGTTGTTCAATTTACCATATAGAGAAGATGCTCTTTCTATAAGTAATGCCATTTCTTTTTGAGTTAACTTAGCACTGGGATCAAATTTGCCATCTCCTCTACCATTAACTATACCTAATTGAAAGGCTGTGTTAATTTCTCTAAAAAAGCTGTTGTCTCTAGTCACATCATCAAATGCTATTGCTGCACTACTATCTGTTAGCCCGTATGTTCTTAAAAGCCACGCAGTAAATTCCCCTCTTGAAATCTCTTCATCAAGATCTAATTCTTCATTTTTAATAATTCCTTTTCCAAGAAGTGCATTAACTTTATTCACTGCTCTAGAGTTATTAATGTTGCTAAAAGATTTATTCGATACCATTACCGAGTATTTGCTTAAATTCATTCTAAACACTCTGACCGTTTTAGTAATAGGATCAAACCATCCACCTACATTTTCCCATTCTAATGTTTCTTCGTTGAACCTAAACACAGTTAAGGCTTTTAAATCTTCGATGTTCATGTTTTCAAGATCTAAGCTAGAAACGTCAAACCTCATTTCTATTGGCTCATCAAAGTTAGTAACGTGCTCTCCATCAACAACTACTTTAATTTCTAGTTTCTCTAACTCATCAAATGCCTGTAAACTATTGTCAATCTCTATTTCATCAGATGCAATTACATTTGCAGCTATTGCTACTCTACTACCCTCTAACGAGGCTAAAACCTGCTGGTTTAAAGATATACTATTATGACCCATATCAAATGTAACAGTTTCAATACCACTCTCTTCAATTTTCGCTATCACTTCTGCATTCATTTCTATTTTTCGATTCAACACCTCTTCGCCCATCTCTGATAGTACAATAGTTAGTTCAGGCAAAAGTTCAGTATCATCTTCATCCCTTAAATCTTCTAGTTTACTTTCTAATATCTTCTTTTTTTCAATAAGTCTATCCACCTCTGCATCGACATCTGAAAAGTCAATAATAGCGTGCGCACTACCATTTTCAAAATTTACAGTTTGTTCATCAAGGACAACTTTCCTAACGATAGATAAATAATTATTTGCTATTTCAATAATCTCTTTTCTAATAATTTCAGTATTGTCTTCATCATAGATCGCATTTTCTAGTTCTATCATATCATCTAGCAACTCTAAAAAATATTCTTCCTCAATTTGAACACCAGCATTATTCAATATAAAATCAATTTTAATTAAAGCCTCATGCGTAGTTGTCAGAAAATACTCGCGTTTCGAATCTTCCTCCTCAATCTTATTTATAAGTTCTTCCACTATGCTCTCTATAATTTCAACACTATTCTCACTACTAAATTCATTTTCATCTTCACCCATAATAAACATGTCTAATGTTTCTAACAACTCTTCTATTTCTTCATCAATATACTCGTCTTC
>JAJOKQ010000004.1:6399-13674 GCA_021129785.1 Clostridiales bacterium
TCTTCGTCTTCATCCTCACTAACTTCTAAAGCTTCAAACCCCAATTCCTCCATTAAATTTTCACCGTAAACATCCATACCTACTCCCGACCAACTACTTGTCATTATTAACATTGCAGCTATTAAAAACATTACAGCCTTCTTCATTTTAGCATCCTCCTCCGTAAAGTACTTTCTATTAAATATACTATTTTTTCTTAATTCACAACAGTTTTTTCTTACCATACAATACGAGGTTCCACTTTTTTTTAATGGGGTACCTCTCTAAATGAACTAAAATACTTGAAAATTCTTACTCTCTGCTTTATACTTTAATAATACACTAATATTTCTCTTATGCAAACTGTTTTTTAAAAAATTGCGAGGTGCTCGTATGAACAAAAATAAAACTACTTATGGGAACCCTATATACTCCAATCATTATGAATTATTGTCAAAGTTAGTAAGTGTGAGCAAGAAAATATCTGCTGAACAAAATACCAGCAATCTACTAAACATGATTTTGCAAGAATGCATGATCATAACTAATAGCGATGCTGGTAGCATATATATCAAAGTTCCAATGAACGATATTGATTATTTACAGTTTACAGTCACTAAAAATGATTCTATTCCTATTAACTTCAAAAAAAAGATGATTCCTGTTAACTTTGACAGCATTGCGGGATACACAGCTCTGACTGGGAAAATTTTCACTTTTAATAATATGAATGACGTTATTACCTCTCTTGGTATTAGTCATGATAACTCATTCGATCAAAAGAACAAGTACCAAACTATGAATATGTTATCTTTGCCAATGAAAAATATAAAAAATGAAGTGATAGGTGTCATGCAGTTAATTAATAAAAAAATTGATGCTAACTCTGTCATTTCCGATACATCCCTTTATAGTGAGTCAATTATGCCTTACACTAAAGAAGAAGCCAATATTGTTGCCTCTTTATCATCGCAAGCGGCTATATTATTGGAACGCAGCAAACTTTATTCTGATATAAATTTGCTATTTGAGACATTTGCCGAAACACTTGTGACCAGCCTCGATCAAAGAGATCCCTCCACTGCTGGTCACTCTACGCGCGTTTCTAAAATGTCAATAAATTTAGCACATGCAGTAAATAATTCTACCTCGCATGCTTTCAATGCAGTCTCTTTTTCAGAATACGAAATAAAAGAGCTTTTTTTTGCTGCCCTCCTACACGATATAGGAAAAATAGGAGTAAGGGAACATATTTTATTTAAATCCTCTCGCCTTTCTAAATCTGAAATTGAAGTCTTAAAGTACAAATTTATGTGCTTAGAACTTCTTCTCAAAGAAAAAGGGCGGCATTGTACTCTAACAAACTCCGAAAAAATTACACTAAATTCAATTGATCAATACTATAAGTTTATATTGTCTATAAATTGCAAAGGATTTCTAACAGATCTAGAAATTGAATTGCTAAATGAAATTAATCGTATAAATTACATAGATGAAAATGGAGTCACTAAAATTGAACTCTTGCCTCCAAACATACTAGAAAGTTTGTCCATCAAAAAAGGAAACCTAACTAAATCAGAAAGATCCGCTATCGAAGATCATGCTGTTTTTACTGAACAAGTACTAAGAGAAATAGCTTGGACAAATGAACTAAAAAACGTTCCAAACATTGCAGCTAATCATCATGAACGAATTGACGGAACTGGGTATCCCAAAGGGCTCATTGGAGCAAATATTTTAATTCAAAGCAGAATTATTTCTATCGCTGATGTCTACGATGCACTGACAGCATCTGACAGACCATATAAAACGGCGCTTCCTATTGAAAAAGCTCTTTCGATTTTACAAACAGAAGCAAAGAACAATAGATTAGACCACGATTTAGTCGAACTTTTTATTTCTGCTAAAGCATATAATATTGAAAGCTGATGGTGATAACATGAAAAAGAATAATTTTGATATTAGCTTTTGGGGTGTTCGCGGATCATGCGCCACTTCAAAGAATAAATCTGCTATATATGGAACTAATACCTCATGTGTGCAATTGTTAGTTGGCGACCACCTAATTATTCTAGATGGTGGCACTGGTATTTATCCTCTTGGCGAGCATTTATGTTCAAACAATAAAGCGCAGAAAGGGCATATTTTTATTTCCCATCCTCATTATGATCATATACAAGGTCTTCCTTTCTTCGCACCTTTTTATAGTTCTCTTAATGCATATACTATTTATGGCGAGCAAAAATTGGACATGCCTTTTGAAAATATTCTTGTAAACTATATGAAAAAACCATACTTCCCGATTTCATGGAATGATTTTGATGCTCATATTACTGTGCTAAACGTAGCCCCCAAAGATATAATAAAAATTGATGAAAATATCAGTGTTTCGTCTATTAGAGTTAATCATCCTGGTGAAAACCTAGCTTTTCGTATTAATGCCTATGGAAAATCTTGCTGTTATATCACTGATATTGAACATAGAGATTATAGTAGCGAGCTTATTGCTTTTGCGCGTAATGCAGATATTATTATTTACGATGCTAGTTTAACCGAGGAAGAATATTCCAACCCAGAATATAATGGGTGGGGTCACTCTACTTGGTCTGTTGCTGCAAAACTTGCAAATGAAGCCAATATTGGAAAACTAATTCTATTTCATCATGCAATTAATAAAACTGATGACGAAATCCTAAATATGCAAAATCAAACTTGCACTCTTTTCCCTAACACTATCGCTGCTTATGAAGGATTGGAGATTAATCTATGAAAACAAACAATAAACACCATATAATTCTTTGCCTGAGCATACTTTGCACTTCATTTGTTTTGCTTATTTCTTTTGCTACCAATTTTTTTACATATGCAACGCCTCAAATCGAAATTGATCAACTTAAATCTCAACTTGATGATTTAACTGGCGTAGAAAAGGTAGATTTACTAACTAATATAGCTAATGCCTATCTTGACATTTCACCGAAAGAAAGTATTCTATATTCCAATCAGGCCCTTACTCTTTCGCATTCTCTTCAACTTACAAGAGGTATCATCGATTCTTTTAACACTCTAGGTATGGCGCATTATTTGCTTTTAGATCACAATATGGCTATCTCTTATTTTGAGAAAGCAATGGCGTTTAACGTAAACGAAGAATATGAAATAAAAATGGGATACTCTTTGAACGGTCTTGGTCTAACTTATCAAGCAAAAGATGAAATAGGAAAAGCAATGACCTACTACAAAAGAGCAAATAGTTTTTTTATTCAAAGTAATTATAAAAAAGGAGTAGCAAATTCGCTAAACAATATCGGTACTGTGTACAGCCACTTATTACAATTTGATACTGCCTTAGAAAAGTACTATGAGGCTTTGTCAATACACAAAAGTATAGGGTATCAAAATGGAATTGGCGCTACATATAACAATATTGCAGTGGTTTATGAAAAATTAGGCAATAACAAAGTATCTATTGACAATTATTTAAAAGCTATAACTATCTTTGCCGAGATTGACAACCAAAAAAGAGTCGCTATTTTGTTTAATAATATTGGTCTCGTTTTCGTTTCACAAGAACTCTATAATGAAGCATTAGATTTTTTTTATCAATCTATTCTATTGAGCACCGAGTTAGGCAATAAATCTGAAATTGCAACCAGTTACAATAATATAGGCATAGCTTTAAATTTATCAGGCAGCTACCAAGATTCGTTAGTAAACCACCTAAAAGCTCTTGAAATAAGAGAGAATATAAACGATAAGCACGGAGTTATTAATTCTTCAAATAATATTGGAACAGTATATTTTAACATGGGCAAATTAGATAATGCTTTGGAATTCTTTAATAATGCGCTAACTTCAGCACAAAATATCACCTACAAAGAAGGGATAAATTCTGCTTTGTTTAATCTTTCCAAGGTGCATTATCGTCTTGGAAATTATAGAGAAGCATATAGATTTAAATCATTATATTCTACCTTGTCAAATGTAATTGCAGATGAAATCAATTACAAAAACATTGCTGATATGCAAGAAATATATGAAACAGAGAAAAAGACGCAAGAAATTTTACTACTTACCAAAGATAATGAAATATCTTTAGTACTATTAAACCAGCAAAAGATTATTATACTATCGCTTGTATTAATAGTACTACTTGTCCTTATTTTAGGAATTGTTATCTCAAAAGAAAAGAAAAAATCGGATAAGTTATTGCATAATATATTGCCTAAAAAAGTTGCAATGGAGTTAAAGAAAAAAGGCAAATCTAAACCTGTATGTTTTAACAATGTAACTGTTTTTTTCTCTGACATAGTAGGGTTCACAAATATTTCTTCTACACTTAGCCCAGAGTACTTAATCAATGAACTTAATGATATGTTTACAGCCTTTGATAACATTATGGCTAAATATGACTGCGAGAGAATCAAAACAATTGGCGATGCTTATCTAGCTGTTTGCGGGCTGCCAAATAGCAATGAATTCCATGCCGAAAATATTACTAAGGCATCTATTGAAATTATGAATTACATGCGTAATCGTAATCTTACCGCTAAAACTAAATGGGAAATCAGAGTAGGTATCCATTCTGGCGAAGCTGTTGCTGGTATAGTTGGCACAAAAAAATACATATATGATGTTTTTGGAGACACCATAAATATGTCTCAACGAATGGAAAGCAATAGCGAGCCTATGAGGATTAATTTATCAGAAATTTCATACACCATACTAAAAGATAAATATAGTTTTATCAAAAGAGAACCTCGCTATATAAAAGGCAAGGGTCTTGTTAATATGTATTTTCTTGATTGCTAAAGCGGTTAACTCAACATACTTAATCCTGTTTTGTTGAGTTCAGCTTCTCTATTTACTAGTGAATCTATAACTGTCTGAATGTGTTCTGACATGTCTACTCCTAGTTCTTCTGCACTCGATATAATACTTTCTCTATTTACCGCCCTTGCAAAGGCCTTATCTTTAAGCTTTTTCTTTACTGATTTCACCTTCATACCTTCGAGTTTGTTGGGTCTTACTAATGCACAGGCAATAATAAAACTCGATAGCTCATCGACTGCGTACAAAGTTTTCGCCATACATGTTTCTCTAATTGTATTTTCATCCGCGTGACCTTGAACTGCTAAAATGAAACCCTCCGGATATCCATTTTCACGCAAAATTTCCACTCCTTTAAACGGGTGATTTTCAGGGTATTTTTCAAAATCTATGTCATGCAACAACCCGCACGTTCCCCATATTTCACTGTCCTCTTCAAATTTTTTTGCGTATCCAATCATTGCTGCTTCTACTGCTAAAACATGTTTTAGTAAGTTGCTTGACTTAACATACTGCCGAAGTAGCTTATATGATTTTTCTCTACATATTTTCACTTTATTCCCACCTTCTATTTTTATTCTTCTTTACTAATGCGAAATATTAAGTATCATGAGCGAGCCAAATGTCACTGCTATATATCTATTTCTGACCATTTTTCGCCTGCAAACCTTAGGTGAATGACAATACAAAACACAACGAAAGATATAATTTCAGCAATCCAAACACTAACAATTCCCTTACCATAAAAATGTACGAGCACAAATGTTATCGGTACAAACAACGTCCATACTCTAAGTGCTGTAATAACCATGACCGATCTCGTATCTCCTGCACCCCTTAATGCCCCTGACATTACTATCATGTAGTTTTGTAGTGGTTGATTTATTGCTAATACCACTAATGGAATAATTGAAATCGCTATTAAAGATTCTTCAGCAGTAAATGGTAATATCATTTGTCTCGGGAAAAGTAAAAGAATAGCACTCATAAAAACGCCCCATAAAACACCTAAAAGAGCAGCGCTATACCCCGTTTTTAATGCTCTATCAACATCTTTTTCGCCAAGGGCTTTTCCCACTAATGCTGCTGCCGCTAATGAAATACCTACTGCTGGCATAAATGATAAAGACGCTATGTTAATAATTATCCTAAATGCAGCCTCTGATAATGTATCTAATGAAGATACCACTACCCCAGTTACTACGAAAGAGGTTTGCATCAACGCTTGCTCTATAGCTCCTGGAAAGCTAAATTTCCATAGTACCTTAATGACAGCCCCTTTAAAATATAAGTCTTTAAAACTGATATGTATTAAATATTTTTTGAAGAAAAGAATATACACAAATAATGACGCTGAAACAAACCTAGATAATGTAGTAGAAAGTGCCGCCCCTGCAATTCCCATCTCTGGAAAAATCCAAAATCCAGTAATCAAAACGTAGTTCCCAATTATGTTTAACACATTAGCAAGTAATGCAATATAAAGCGGTGTTTTTGTATCTCCAACGCCTCTTAGTAAAGCCGCACCTGCAAACGAAACAAACAAGAATATTACACCATATACAATAATGCTAAAGTAAGCATGTGTATAATCAATTACAGCCTGTTCCATGTCATAAATACTGAAAATCTCTTTTGAGAATACTAAGGCAAGAATCATTATTACAATACCTATTATAATATTAATACTAATATTTTGCCCTGCTATTTTGTTTAATTTTTTGTAGTTTTTTTCTCCATAACTCCTTGCAACCATTGCAACAGCACCTGTATTAAATGAAGATAAAATAAAAACCAGCATAAATACAATTTGATTAACAAATCCCGATCCTGCTAATGCTTCTTTACTAATAAGTCTGCTAATCATAATCGTATCTGCCACGCCTACAGCTGTATGCAGTGCCATCTCTGCTATTGCAGGTAGTGCAAGTGATATAACACTTAGCATTATCACTTTATCGATTTTGCGTTTTTCAATCATTTTTTGTGCCCCGCTTTATGAATTATTTAGATAGACTAAATAATTATATCAGACATTTCACTTTTAGTCCACGGGTTAATTGCGCTTTTTAGGGAAGCAAAACACACAAAATTCAATTCATTTTACCTACACCATCTTTCCCTACAAGCTTTCTATGGAAATATAGGCCAGCTCTTACTTCCCCTATATTTTCCTGCTTCCAGGCTTCACTGGTACTGAATTCCCCTCCTTGCATAATGGACAGTCATCCGCTCCATATGCAATTATTTCTGTTGTAAGGGCAGCTTCAAATTTTGCGCCAAATTTAACTGTGCCATTACTTCTATCTACAACCACTACTACACCTACGACTTCACCGCCTTGCTTTTTCACTGCTTCAATAACTTCTTTTACTGACCCTCCTGTTGTTACTACATCTTCTGCAACTAACACTTTTGCTCCTTTAGGAATTTCAAAACCTCTTCTTAATTCCATTTTGCCATTAA
>JAJOKQ010000067.1 GCA_021129785.1 Clostridiales bacterium
ACTACTAAGCACTAATCAGCATTAAAATACCACTCCTCAATCTCGTAAAATATATTATGAAATTGAGGATTTATTGATCCTTCAACTCTTCTATCCATAACTATTGCTTGATGCTCAAAAAACAAACAAAAATACAGCAAATTATCACTTATATACTTCTGAACGAGCTGAGAATTTTTGCGAAATTCTTCTCTTTTAATTGAGTTTATAACATTTTCAAGTTTAGTATCTATTTCTTCGTTTTGATAATTTATAATATTTGTATTTCCAATTTCAGTTGAATGAAAAGCAAATGATAGGTCGTGAATCTTTGATAAATGCCAACCCGCAAAAACAATATCAAAATCACTAATCTCAATGGATTCGTTAAATTCTTCCCACTCCAAAATTACAATTTCTAACTTTATCCCAATTTCTTCTAACATTTCTTTAATAAAGTAAGCCGTTTTTTCACGCATAGAGTTTCCTTTATTTGTGATTAGTTTGAATGATAAGTCTTCTCCATGCACATTTTCTCTTATTCCTGTATCTGTGTTAATTCTATATCCAGCTTCATCCAACAGTGCTTTAGCATTTTCTACATTATGGCTAAACATATATTTTCCTTCATAGTAAAGCCAAGAATTAGGATTTACTGGAACATCTACTATTGTTGCATGTCCTAAATATATGTTACTAACCAGCCTATGTCTATCTATAGCATAGGCTATTGCTTTTCTGACATTTAGATTATTTAATGTTTCATTCGTGAAATTAAATCCAATAAATTCTAAATTGTTAGTAATAAACTCATATACACGCAAGCTGTCATGGTCGTAGTACCTTCTCCAATCTGTATCTACAACTTGTACAAAATTAATCTCTCCACTATCAAGTAGTGAAACCTGTGCATCCATATCTGGCACCACAACAACTTTTATTTTTTCTAGGCTAGCATGTTGACCCCAATATTTATCATTTTTGACTAATGTAAATTGGCGCATTCTTGAGTATTCCTCGAGTTTATATCTTCCTGTTCCTACTAATGGAAAATCATTAGAATATAGTTTGTCTAAATTCTCCTCTAAAAATAAGTGGCTTGGTAAAATAGGAAAAACCAACAATTCGAGAGCACTTCCAAATTGCCTTTTAAAATTGAACCTAATAGTGTTATCATCTATTTCGTTTACACTTAAGATAACGTCCGCAATATCTTCGTATGGCGAGTGTATTTTTCTGTCTTTATGTGCTTTTTTTATTGTATCGAAAGTAAATATAATATCATCTATAGAAAGTTCTTTTCCATCATGCCAATACACGTTTTGTCTAATTGTGAAGTCTATGGTTTTCCCATCTTGTGACATCTCCCATTTTTGGGCAAGTTGAGGAACAATCTTCATTTCTTCATTAAAAGAAACTAGGCTTTCGTACATTAATTTGTGAACCTGCACTAAACTTCGGTTGTTATTTAATAATGGATTAAGAGTTTTAAATCGTGTAACAGACAATGTTAAATCATTAGTTTTTTCTCTACCTGCTTCCACTATTTCTTCATTTTCAACATCTATTTCTTGGTTTGTTATTTGAAATATTTCGCTATTACAGCCTGTAGCCACTACTGCAAATATTATAATTAAAACTATAGGTAAATATATTCTTCTCATATAAGTCATCCCTTTATAAATAATTAATTGCTATACAAAAGTGACAAGCCCCTACAGGTACCCACGAGGGGCGTCCCTACACGTTACAGAGTGACAGTGAATAACAGTAGTCGCCCTCATTCCGAAAACATATACTTAATTCCTTCTCTATAAATAATTTTATATATTTTATAATCTCTTGATACTCTTCTAAAGTATGTTTTTGTTTCAGGAAATGGAATTATATTTAAAGTCATTCCGTCTTCGCTATATTCGGAATTTCGAAGCCATGTACGCACATTTCCATTCCCAGCATTATATGCAGCAATTACAAGTTTAAGGTCTCCATCAAATTTATTGTAGAGAAAATTTAAGTACCATGCTCCTAAGCTTATATTTTTTTCTGGATCAAATAACATTTCATCTGAATAGTCTGTTCTCCCAATGCTCTCTGTTATCCATTCTCCTGTTAGTGGCATTATTTGCATTAATCCACTAGCACCTTTTATGGAAACTGCATTCGGATTAAACCCACTCTCGTTTCTTATTATTGAAGCTAGCAAATACGGATCAAGATCGTATTTTTCGGCGTATTCAACAATTAAATCATAATAATGAATAGGATATAGCGTTTTAAGTATCCTTCTAGAATTCAGCGCCAGCAACAAGCATACGACTACTACAACTATACGTATCATTTTTTTGCGATTATTACTACTATGCATCATGCTCCTCCGTTTACTTGTACTCTTGCCAAAGAGATTTTATAGTTTCATTTAATCTCTCTAGGCTACCTGAATTATCTATAATATTGTCTGCAAATTTCTTTTTTTCTTCCAAAGTCATCTGACTGTCAATTCTTAACCTCGCCTCTGTTTCTGTGAAATTGTCTCTTTTCACAAGTCTATTAATTTGAATAGACTCACTTGCTGTAACAAGCCAAAGCTCATCTACTAATTCTGTCAGATTATTTTCTATAAGTAATGCAGCATCAACTATTATAACACGATAGTTGGAATTCTCTTTACTCCATTTTATCTCATTTTGTATTTTCCTAACTATTTGAGGATGCGTTATTTTATTAAGTTTTGTTAGCGCTTCACTATCTGAGAATACAAGTTCACCCATTTTTTTTCTGTTTAGTTCTCCATTTGTCAATAAATAGCTGTCTCCAAATTCACTTGCAATTTCTCCTAGAGCAGGGGCTCCTTTTTTAACAACCTCACGTGCTATCTTGTCTGCATCAATAATAAACGCTCCAAGTTCTTTTAGAATGTTAGAAACTGTGGTCTTCCCGCAAGCTATTCCGCCTGTTAATCCAATTACTTTCTTCATAATCTATTTCTCCTATTTTGCATCGTACCAGTTATCGGCAACTGATAAGTCAACTTCTAGTTTTGCCTGCAACTCCATTGCATCTTCCATACATCTTCTAATAATTTCTGATACTTCATCAATTTCGTCTAGTGGCGACTCAACAATAAGCTCATCATGTACTTGTAATATTAGTTTAGAAGCAAGTTTTTTCTCTATTAATTCCCTATAGACCTTTACCATTGCTATTTTAATTATATCAGCTGCGCTACCTTGAATTGGTGTGTTCATAGCCGTTCTTTCCGCAAAAGATCTAATGTTGAAATTAGAAGATTTGATTTCTGGTAGATACCTTCTTCTGTTTAACAAAGTACTCACATATCCATTTGCCTTTGCAGTTTCTACAATGTTTTCCATGTAGTTCTTCACGCCTACATATTTATCTAGATAGTTTTCAATGTATTTTTTTGCCTCTTTTCTGGAAATTTTCAAATTTTCTGATAGTCCATAATCGCTAATCCCATATACTATGCCAAAATTTACAGCCTTAGCTTTACTTCTATCATCTGATGACACTTCATTGATTGGCAGTCCAAAAATCTCAGATGCCGTTCTTGTATGAATGTCTTGCCCTTTTTCAAACGAATCTATCATATTTTCATCTTTAGTAATATGTGCAAGCACGCGTAGTTCTATTTGCGAATAATCTGCATTAATAAATTGCTTTCCTTTAGATGCTACGAATACTTTTCTTAATACCCGCCCCATTTCGTATCTTACAGGAATGTTTTGGATGTTAGGCTCAACACTTGAAAGTCTACCAGTAACTGTCCCTGTTTGTTTAAATGATGTGTGAATGCGGTTAGATTCTGGATTTATTATATTAAGTAATCCTTCTACATAAGTTGAGTACAGTTTAGTAAGATGTCTATATTCTATAATCAATGGAATTATGTCATGTTCTTTATACAATTTTTTCAAAACTTCTATATTTGTAGAATACCCTGTTTTAGTCTTTTTAACTGGTGTTAATTTCAACTGATTAAATAGAACTTCGCTTAATTGCTTTGGCGAGTTAATATTAAAATCAGAATTAGCAAGCTCATGTATCTCTTTAGATAACTTAGCAATGCTTTCTCCGAACTCGATTTTAAGTTTCTCTAGCATCTGTATATCTACTTCAATTCCTTCAATCTCCATTGATGCTAAAACTTCTACAACAGGTAGTTCCACAGTGTAATACAATTCATTCATATTTAGCTCATCGATTTTATCTGTTAATATTTTTTCTATTTTCAATATCGTCCTTACATGTTGGCATAAATACTCCATTAGCATGCTACTTGGTATTTCTGCTGGCGATAGTCTTTTCTTGCCTTTTCCTCGAAGCATTTCATCATTTTGAATTTTATCATCAATATATTTTAAAGTTATTTTATCCAGTTCATAAGAGTTCTTTGTTGCATCAATTAAATACTCTGCAATCATAGTGTCAAATTTTATATTTTTAATTCTTATTCCGTACCTCTTAAAATGTATAATCTCCTTTTTAAAATCATGTCCAATTTTCTCTATGCTATCATTTTCTAATATTTCCTTTAATTTGTCAATGGTTGTTTCTTCGTTCATACTGCTTTGTAAATCAATGTAATACTGTTTTTTATCGCAGGTCGCAAGTGCAATTGCAATTATTCTATCTGTAAGTAAATTCTTCTCTTCAGTTATAGAATTTATTACTACTAATTGTTTACTAGCAATCTCTAAGAGCAGCTTTTCTAATCTATCATTGTTATCTATTATGATAATATTATTTCCTGATTTTTGTTCGTTTTCAATTATACCATTTTTTTCTATTTTATTCTCTATTTCACTAATAAAGCTTGTGAATTCATACTTTCTAAATAGTTCTACTAGTTCACTATAGTTAGAATCAATGAATTTTAGATCTTCTAAGTTAATTTCAACCGGTATATTAGTAATAATTGTAGCTAACCTTTTGCTTAGAATTATATTCTCAATATTGTTTTCGATTTTTTCTCTAAGCTTTTGTGCTGAAATAAGTTCGGTATTTTGTATTAGGTTTTCTACTGTTTTAAATTGCTTCAAAAGTTTAATTGCTGTTTTTTCACCCACCCCAGGAACACCTGGTATATTATCAGATTTGTCGCCCATAAGACCCTTAAGGTCGATAAATTGTGTTGGTGTTACTTCATATCTCTCCATGACTTGTTTGTCATCATATATTTCAAGATTTGACACACCCTTTTTAGTAATAAGTATTTTAGTATACTCCGATGCTAGCTGGAGCATATCTCTATCAGCTGTAACAATTAAGCTTTCAATTTTATTTTGCTCACAAATTTTACTTATTGTGCCTATCAAATCATCTGCTTCGAATTCCTCTGACTCTATTCTAAATATATTCATTGCATCCAAAATATCTTTTAGAGGTTTTATTTGCTCTGCTAACTCTGGAGGCATTTTTTTTCTTCCAGCTTTGTATTCGCTATATTCTTTATATCTAAATGTAGGCGCTTTAAGGTCAAATGCTACACCTACGTATTCTGGATTATACTTTTTTAATACTTTAAATAGCATTGTTACAAAACCAAATATCGCATTTGTATGTTTCCCCTCTTTTGATGTTAACGTTGGTAATCCGTAGAACGCTCTATATATTAAACTGTTCCCATCGATAATTATCATTTGTCTTTTATCCATCTCATTCCATCCTCTCTTGTAAGTAGCAAGTAGTCGATACTGTTTCTCAATTCTTCTGCTATTTTTGCCTACACTAATTATAGCACTAATCATCAAAAAAAAGACCTATTTAGGTCTTCTTTTTTTTGATTTTAGCTATAATAGATATTGCTTAATAGTTAAAAACCATTTGTACATTTGCTCTTATTTCAAGTTCTCCAGTTTCAATTTGCGTTGAACCCACAGCTTTTGATTCTAGCATCATATCCATACTTCTAGTGAGTGGGGCTATATTAAAACCTTGCTCAATTATTTCTATTGGTACGATTTCAGTTATCTTCATTGTATTTGCAATAGCATCAGCTTTACCATTTGCATTTTCTATTGCTAGTTTCAGTGCTTCGAGGTAAAATTTGTTTGTATCTGATACGGTAAAACTTATATTGTTCACTTGATTAGCTCCACTATTTACTGCTGTGTCTATTATAGCGCCAACACTGTCAATATTTCTTACTACTATCTGTAAGCTATGAATTACCTTAAAATCTCCCTCTATCGTCTTTCTTGTTTCATGGTCATAATATCTTTCTCTAAACATATTGTATGAAACTGTTTTAATATCTTTTTCATCTATTCCCATATTTTTCAATGAGTTAATAACTTTGCTAGAAATAGTAGCATTTTCACTTTGACTATCGTTAGAATTTTTGTCGGCGGTTTCTATACCAACACTTACTAATGCGATATCTGGCTCTACAGTAACTACCCCCGCTCCATTTACATGTATTTTACCTACTGCCTCTTGCGATACATAATTGATTAGTTCTGGTACAGGCGTCGAATCTGCTAAGACAACTTCAGAAACGACTCCCCCCGCTACAAAAAAACTTACTAACGCAAACACTATTAAAGAAACAACTATATTTTTTTTCATTATATTCCCCTCTTTTCTATTTTTTAAAAATTAATAATTACCCATCAAACTAAACACCGCAAATGTAATGATGCCTGTGACTACACTAACTCCCTCGCAAAATTACAATATACAAACATTAATCGCGCCTTGATCTCTTCCAAATCATCTTAGCTATAATACCTACAGGTAACAATATCATTATTACAATCGCCATAATAGGCAAGGCCGCAAAGAACGCAATAAACAACTTCTCAAATAAATCTACCAACTTGTTTATTGTTTTTCTTAAACTACTTACTGCTCTCGCCCATAGTCCTTCGTCAATTGGATTAATTGTAGCCGTTAAATCTCTTACTTCCCTAATATCAATACTTATAGTAGACATCTCAATATGTCTATTAAGATTAAGGAGCTGGCCTCTTAGCTGATTTATCTGAAGCCTAATTCTGGAGAGCTCATTTTCAATACGTAAAACATCTTCGATTTTTTCTGCTTTTTCTAATATCTTTCTTAAGCGTTCTTCTTGAATTTCTAAGTTTTTTGCTGCCGCTTCTGTGTCAAAGTATCTATCTGTAACATCATCTCCGCTTATACCTTGATGAATTACATTCCCTATATCTTGCAGTTTTGCAAACGTTAATTTGAAATTGTCCTTTGGTATGCGTAACAAAATGTTTGCAGCTTTAAACTTTTCATCTTCTCTTTGATCGTAAAAATAAATATTCGAGTTCTGAACAAACCCCCCTTTAACTTCTGCTAAACGTAATACTTCATTGTAGGCTTGATCAAAGTTATCTACTTCCAACGAAAGATTCCCTGAAAAAATGATTTTCCGCGTGTGTATTTTTGTTGTTCTAAGCTCATCCGTTTTTACGTCAGCGCCTGCAAATCCAACTTCGACATCGGTATCAGCTGAAAATTGCCTAATAGAACTACCTTCTATTACGTTGCTCTCTTTACTGGCAACTGAATCTTCAGCTATCATTGTACTCTGTTGAGATGGCGCACCGTGCGCCATATCACCACCAAATTCTTCAACCGATTCGTCGTACTTCATTGGAGTAAATAGATTTGAATTTGCAAATATAACAAATAGCAAAATCACTGCTGCAGTTGCTGCTAATCCTGCAATTTTTCTTGACATACGTGGAAATCTTACTTTATTCCTGTTTATATCTCTTCTTAATCTTTCGCTAAGAGATGCCGAAAAATTTGACGGCAAACTTACATCACTTATTTTTTTTATACTCTCTGTCATAAGTCTAGTATTTTCAAGTACTGTTTTGCAGTCTTCACATTTTTCACAATGTTTTTCAAACTGTATTTTTTCCCCATCACTCATCATCTCATCAATGTACAAAGATGCGAAGTAGTGAATTTTTTTGCAATCCATATTATCCCTCCTCTCTTTCATTAAGTTTTGATGCAAGAAGTTTTCTTAGATTGTTTCTAGCTCTGCTAATTTTCGACTTAACTGTACCTTCTGAACACTCGAGTATTTCTGCAATTTCTTTGTATGAAAACCCTTTTACATCACGTAAGACAATAATTTTCCTCTGCTCAAAATTCAATTGATTAATTGCATAATGAATTATATGCTTTACTTCATTTTCTTCAAAAAGACTCTCAGGAGTACCTGCATTATCAGGGATTTCTAACACTAAACCTCCATTTTTTTCACCTATCTCTTTATCTAAGTATACTACCTGTTGTTTTTTGTTTTTCCTTTTAAAATCGATGCATGTATTTACTACTATTTTGTAGACCCATGTTGAAAAACTGCTATTTTCCTTAAAGCTGCCAATTGACTTAAAAACTTTAATTATAGCATCTTGTGCCACATCGTTTGCATCTTCTAAGTTTCCCAAAATTCTATATGCAGTATTAAATGCTTTTTTATAATGCGGCGAGACTAATTCTTCAAAACTTGATGAATTGCCATTCTTTGACTCTCTAATTAAGGAAATTTCATGTTGATTCAAATCTCTCACTCCTTTCACAACCCTCCTAATTACTTAGACGATAAAAAAAATATTTAGTTCCATATTATCTACTACTTATTATTATATTATTATATTTGTATCTTATCATATTTCCGAATAATTCGAAAAATACAGAGTCAATTGAAAATACAGGTGAATTTGTAAAACTAAATTCCACTGTTTACCGTAATAGGGGTGGAATTTAGTTTTACAATTAAGGAATTTACTCTTCAGTGCTGTTTTTTTTTGGTTTTAATTGACTTTATTCTTTTAGTATGTTACTATAAACATCGTACTTATTTTATGCCGCGGTGGCGGAATAGGCAGACGCAGCAGACTCAAAATCTGCCGATGGTAACATCGTGGGGGTTCGATTCCCTTCCGCGGCACCATAATTTTTAATAATATTACACAAGTAAAATACTTCTATACTCTAGAAGTATTTTTTATCATATTCATTAATTCTTTGTATATATATTTAAAAAAACATATCTATTACTCAGTGAAATAAGGTGTATAAATGAGTGATGTTAATAGATTTAAACAAGTAAAAAAAGTCCCTCTAGTTAGCATTGTAGATTAACCTGCTATTGACTGCAGTAAAAGCTATCATTGAAGTATTCTCAGGCAGCACAGCACTAATTGCAGACTCTTTCCACTCTGCATCAGATTTGATAGGAACTCTTATATTGCTTCAAGGAATGAAAATAGCTAATCAACCACCAGACAAAGAGCATCCCTACGGTCATTTTAGAGCAGAATCGATAACCGCGAAAATTTTAGCTATGATACTCATCCTTACTGCTTTAAGCATTGGATATAAGTCGATTGAAATTTTGCGAATGCACGAGATTGTGATTCCGAATAAAATTGCTATATATGCTGCGCTTCTTTCTATAGTTACTAAGGAATGGATGTTTCTATATTCATATAGAATTGGCAAAAAAATAAAAAGCTCTGCAGTCGTTGCAGATGCTTGGCATCACCGTTCTTATCCATGTAAATCCTTGCAGTAAAAAACTTTAGTTCTAATCCACGGACAATTAAGCCCGTGGTATTTTAATGGTTTATTAAATTCATCCGTTCATTGCATTAAAATTCATAGTTTTTTCTGGAAACATAATTGCTAAATCTTTTTAATACGAGTCTTATACGCGTATATAGCAGCTTGAGTGCGGTCGCTAACGCCTATTTTTTTTAAAATACTAGAAACGTGATTTTTCACTGTTTTCTCGCTTATAAATAGCCTTCCTGCAATTTCTTTATTACTAATGCCTTCAGCAATTAAGGTTAACACTTCGTATTCTCTTTTAGTCAGTCTGTCTTTACCTTTTTCATCTACATTTCTCCCATATGTAGTTTGCTTTTCAAAGTCACATGTCATGATATTTTGAGGTATACTAGTTCCGCCGACGTACACCTCTCTAATAGCTTTGGTCAAGCTTTCACTCTCTGCATCCTTTAAAACATAGCCATTTGCTCCCAAATTGAGTGTTTCTCTTAAATATTCTTCTTCTTCATGGAATGTTAGCATTATTATTTTTGTTGTGACATCGATGTCTTTCATGCGCCTTAATGTTTGAATTCCATTCATTTTTGGCATATTAATATCTAATATTACAATATCTGGTTTTACTTGATTTAATATTACTATTGCTTCTTCACCATTACCTGCTTCCCCAACAATTTTCATATCGTTTTCCAACTCTAATATTTGCTTTAACCCTTCTCTTACAAGTGAATGGTCGTCTACAATTAATATCTTAATTTTTCCCATAATAATATCTCCTTACATTTTATGCGGAATAAACACTCTTATTTTTGTGCCTGTTTTCAAATTGCTAAGTATCGTAAAATCTCCATTTAACAGCTCTACTCTTTCTCTCATACTAAGAATACCGAATCCTTCTTCCTCATTTTGCTGTTTCTCCAATGAACCTACATCGAAACCTACACCATTATCTCTAATATATAGTGCTAGTCCTACATTGTTTTTTTCTAGTATAATCTTTACCTTTGTAGCTCGAGAATGCTTTCTAATATTATTTAGCGATTCCTGAATAATTCTAAAAACTGTTAGTTTTAATAGAGAGTCGTCTATTTCTATTTGCGAGAGTACTATAAGTTCAACACAAATTTTTGTTTCTTTTTGAAACGAAGTTATATATCTATTAATTGATGGTATCAATCCCACATCATCAAGCGACATAGGTCTTAAATTGTAAATGATTTTTCTAATATCCTTCATGCTTCCTTTTGCAACAGTTTTTAACTCTTCAAGCTCGTGTTTTGCCTTCACAATATCAATATCCATTAATTTACAGCTCACTTCAAGTCTTATAAGCATATTCGATAGCGTTTGAGCAGGTCCATCATGAATTTCTCTAGCTACACGTTTTCTTTCATCCTCTTGCGCTAGTAGTATTCTTTGACCTAATATTCGCTTTTGTTGAAAATCACCTAGCGTATTATGCATATCTTGTATATTCCCCGTTAAATATTCTAATGCAACGCCTATTTTAGATGTTAGTCCATCAGCTTTTTTTAGAACTTCACGAGCTCTGTTAAGCCTTATTTCTAAATCGTTTCTATGCTTAATCATGTCTGATTCTTCACGTTGTTTAATGGTTAGCTTTACTTGCGCTAGATTCGCTTCTCTGTATGCCGATTTTATATCTTCTTCACAGTATTTATTTATAAACTTACTCACTTTGAGCAAATTTCGTCTACTTTTTTTTTCTTCTTTCTCTAAAACAATAACCTCCAACATGATATCTTTCGTTTTTTTTCTCATTTCCTCTAATTGACTCTGCAAGCTATTACACTCAGTTCTCATGCTTTCAGCAATTTCAAAAATCTCTTCTTTACTATCTTCCACCGTTGCAATAGTTTTGTTTAATATTTCGTCCATCATATTAATATCAATTGTCTTATTTATCATTTTATCCACCCTGTTTTTTACTTGAAATAGGTTGCAAATAGAAAGAACTTAAAAAGAGAGTGATTTACTCTCTTTTTAAATAATACTGGAATATAATTGTTCCATCAAATGCTCAATAATTCTTTTTTCTCTTTTTCGTTAAGTACCTTCTCAAGGTCTAAAATAATTATCATTCGATCATCTACTTTTGCTATTCCACTTATAAATTTTTGTTCAACTGAAGTAATTAAGTCTGGCGCATCATCTATGTCCTTGGTATTAATAGTTAAAACCTGCGATGCATCATCTACTATAAAGCCCGTCTGTTTATTATTTAAATAAACTATAATAATTCTTGTACTGTTAGTTATCTTTGTTTCATTTTGGTTAAATTTCTTACTTAGATTTATTACCGGTGTGACTACACCCCTATAGTTTATAATACCTTCTATAAAACTTGGAGTATTAGGCACTTTAGACGCCTCTCTATGCTCACTAATTTCCTTTACATACATTATGTCTACTCCAAACTCGTCACCAGCCAACTTAAAAATTACATACTGTCTTTCGTTCATTTATTCAAACCTCCTCTTTCGTTTATAATCATTCTAAAGTATATATTCTACGCCTAAGTACAATTCCCTCTATGTTTTCATAAAAAACAAACTATCAGTCAACAATTTTTATCGATTCCAGTTGATGTGAGAGTGATTTACGAAAAGATGCAATATATTCTTTTCTTAATGTAATCTGCTCTTCTTTTTCTTCTTCCGTTAGTTTTCTGCTTCTCGCCCAGTTTGAGAGTTCATTAATTCTATCTATTTTTTCTTTATCTAGCATGCAATTGCTCCTTATCACAAATATTTTAGTATATTATAACATATCTCAGCTTCAATAGAAAAGAATCTTCATTTGTTACTTTAATTTATTTTTCTCATCTACTGTAATATCGGAATTTTCTTCTACAGCTTCTTTGTTATCAATACTTCCGAGAGCTTTAACAATTTGAATAAACTTCTGCGCCATTTCTTTTTGATCATCTTCAACAAACGGCTCTATCATTTTAAAAATATCACTTTCTTCTAGATTCTTTTTTTGTCAAACAATTTCATTATTCTCAACATATTGAAAAGCTTCTTTAAGTCCTTCGCTTTCTCCCTTAGCTTTTCGTCCACTAGTGGCTCGAATAACTCTACATACCCCTCAATCGTATCAATGCTAATTTCGCCATCAGTGTTTTTTCTTATTTCATGAAACTTACTTCCAAACTTATTTGTTTTTTCATAAATGCTCATAGCAGCGTCTATATTTTTTCTGCTATCACTGCTCAAAAATTCACTTATATCCATCATCAATGGGATGGATCATTATGGATTCAAAAAAACTAAATGAGTTTTTTATGGCAGCAAAGAAAGGCGACTACTCTAAGTTAGAAGAAATGAAGGGCTATATTTCAGATAAAGATTATCAAAAGGCATTAAACATTTATAGCCAGTATAGCGGTAAGTCAGAAGAAGATATTATTAAGGAATTAGCAAAACTAATAAAACAGTTCCTAATCAACAAGAAATAATCAACAAAATTATACCATTCTTAAACGAGCGACAAAAATCTAAACTAAATAAAGTACTAGAGATGCTTGAAGAAAAATAATTATTGTCTTCAGTATTAGATCAATAAGTTTAGATGGAGAGCCCTCTCCATCTAAACTTAAACAATTCCCCCTAGCATACATAGATGGGGGGGACAAATTAAATATGAGATCCCATAATATTGCACATTAGCCTTGCAAAGTTAAATGC
>JAJOKQ010000054.1 GCA_021129785.1 Clostridiales bacterium
AGTATTTGTTAAAAATTAATTTACACAATTATTTCTTCTAAACTCCGTTTAGGCACATGGTGTACTTTTTCTTCATCTCTCCAATACTTCACATCATCATCTTTCATTTCCTCTATAACAATTTGCTCTTTTGGTTTCCCTAAAGCTATGACCATTAATATTTCATACTGCTTGGAAATATTCAAGTCATTTCTTAACTTCTCTTTATCAATTGCTGCAAACATACAGCCGCCTAAGCCTTTCTCACAAGCCCCGAGAAGTATACTCTGCGCTGCTATTCCATGATCCCACCAAAAATTGGTGCTAATCTTACTGTCTCCTAAAACAATTATATATGCAGATGGTCTTTCGCCTTCTTTTGGTCCATTCCAATCTTTTAAGTATCCTGCCCATTTTAAGCATGAAAAAACGCTACTGTTTTTCGCTTGATCATAAGATAAAACGTACTTAAGTGATTGTAAGTTTGCTCCCGAAGCTGATAGCCTTGCTAAATCAACTAATTCTAGCAGGTTCTCTTTTTCAATTTGAACATTCTGATAAAATCTTCTGTATGAACGGTTCTTAAGAATTAAATCTTTTAACATATTTTCACCCCTCCACGCATATATTAGTATTTATTGAATACTATTCTATTTCTTTTATCAACCGAATTCCGCTCTCTGTTTTAGCGACTTTCTTCTCCTTTAAAAGTCTCCCTAGCGCTCTCTTAAACGAATTTTTACTAATCGGAAGATAGTTTCTAATTTCATCAGGGCTGCTTTTATCATTCAAAGGTAGAGAACCATGGTTTATTATCAATAAATTTAACAACTCCTCCGCATCGTCATCCATCTGCATATGTGCAACCTGTCTTGTAGATAAATCAACTTTACCATCTTCTCTAATTTTTATCACTCTAAACTTTCCTTTGTCACCAATTCTATAATCCTTAAAGTTTTCCGAATTATGGACAAATCCAAGATATTTATCTTCAATTGCTACGAAAATCCCCAATCTATCGCTCTTCCCATATACTATTCCTTCTACCATGTCTCCAGCTGTAAAATCTTTTCCTACATCAAGTTCTAAATCAATTTTCATTGAGGTGCATATTCTCTCACTCTTATCTAAGTATATTTTTACCAAATATTTCTTTCCTCTTTTAAGGCTACATGTTTGTTCTTTAATTGGGAGTAGAACATCTTTACTTAGCCCCCATTTAAGAAAAGCTCCAATTTTCGTGTTGTCGACTACTTCCAAATATGCAAGCTCTCCCACTTGTCCAAATGGTGTTAAAAATGTCGCAGTCAGCCTACCCATTGAGTCTTTGTAAACAAACACATCAATTGCATCCCCAACTTTCAAACCTTCTTTAACTTCACTTGATGGAAGTAATACATTTATTTCACTGCTGCTATTTTCTGCCTCTAAAAATAACCCAATTTTACTTTCTCTAACTATTTTCAACGAATTTACTTTGCCAATATTAAGCATTTTAAAAACCCTCTCCTATTACATACTATTTGTAGTTTCTACTACATCTACTGCTTTTATTTTAGCATACAATCTTTAAAACTCCTAACTGCACAAATCGATAGTTTTACAATTTGTGCTTTTCTAAAATCTAATGCATTAGCAAGAAAAGATCGCAAAGAATTCACTTCACAAAAATGAGTAAAACTGTTATAATGACTATGGCATTCAATTCTACTTCTGTAGAAGTTGTGTGCCGTACAAAATTTCAAGAGAATTTACCTAAAACCTCTCTGGCTTAAACCAGTATATTAAGCAAGATTCTTTTATAATGCTTAAGGGTTATTGTAGATATTTGAAATTACAAAATAAAAATGTAGCATGTAACTACGCGTACACTTAGGAGGAAAGTAATATGTTTTATGAATGGATAGGATATGCTGCGTCCGTATTAGTAGCTATATCTCTATTAATGAGTTCTATAGTTAAATTAAGGTGGTATAATCTAGTAGGTTCAGGTTTATTTGCAGTTTACGGTTATTTTATTGGAGCATTCCCTATAACTACTATTAATGCTTTTATCTTTTGTATTAATATCTATTATTTAATAAAAATTTACACTACAAAAGAATACTTTGAAGTGGTTGAAATCGGTAAGGACGATATGTTTTTGAAGCATTTCATTAACTATTTCTATATTGATATTAGAACTATTTTCCCAATGTTTAACGGAGATATAGAAAACACTGATATGGGCTTTTATGTACTTAGAAACCTTATCCCTGCTGGGATCTTTATAGCAAGTAAGTACGATGACGAAACTTTGATTATTGACGTTGATTATGCTAAACCAGAGTATCAAGATCTTAAAACAAGTAAGTATATTTTTGAAACTCAAAGAGATTTGTTTTTAGCACGTGGTTACAAACGATTTGTAGCTCATGCTTCTAACAAAAGGCACATCAGTTATTTAAAGAAGATGGGTTTTACAGAAACGCAAGTTGATAATAAAACAATGCTAGAAAAAACCATATAATTTTGTTGAACACTTGAATATTGTTGGCTAAATTGATAAAATTATATTATAATATGGTTGAATATGTTTTTAATCAACCATATTAACTGGAGGAATATAAAATGAAGTTTCATACTAAAGCAATTCATGCTGGACACAAGCACGATAAGTCTGCTGGAGCACACGCAACACCTATTTTTCAAACATCAACTTTTGTCTTTGACAGTTGTGAGCAAGGCGCACGTAGATTTGAAGGTGCTGAAGATGGTTACATTTATTCACGCTTAGGCAATCCAAACATGACTGAATTAGAAGAAAAAATGGCGGCATTAGAAAATGGTGGTGCTGCAATTTCAACAGGGTCAGGAATGGCTGCAATATCAACCATTCTAATGTCCCAACTAAAAGCAGGCGATCATATGATAGCTGGTGATGCATTATATGGCTGTACTAACAGCTTAATGACACATGTACTTCCACGCTTTAATATTGAAACGACATTTGTAAATACTTCAGGTTTGTCTAGTATTGAAAAAGCTATGAAGGACAATACAAAAGTTATTTACATTGAAACTCCTGCTAACCCTACGATGCAGATTACAGATATTAAAGCAGTCTCAGAAATTGCTCGTAAGCACGGTGCAATCCTTGTTGTTGATAACACTTTTATGACTCCTTATTTACAAAAACCATTAGATTTGGGAGCCGATATTGTTGTGCATAGTGCAACTAAATATATTTGTGGACACGGTGACGTTGTCGCTGGAATAATTGTTAGCTCAAAAGATATTATAATGAATATGAAATCCCTATACTTTAAAGACTTCGGCGGGATTACTAGCCCATTTGACGCTTGGCTTTTAGTGCGTGGTCTTAAAACGCTTCCTGCAAGAGTAGATATCCATTGCAAGAATGCTAAAATCGTAGTTGACTACCTAGTAAATCACCCAGCTATTAGCGATGTATACTTCCCAGGACTTAAAGATCATCCGCAACATGAAATTGCAAAGAAACAGGCAACTGATTTTGGGGCAATGATTGCGTTTGAACTTAAAGGTGGAATAGAAGCTGGAAAAACATTAATGGATAATATTAAAATGATTTCTTTAGCTGTAAGTTTAGGTTGTGTTGACTCGTTGATACAACACCCTGCATCTATGACTCATTCTCCAGTAGCTCCTGAAGATAGATTAAAAGCAGGCATTACTGATGGTTTGGTTAGACTTTCAGTTGGCATAGAAAATGTAGAAGACATTATTGCAGATTTAGATCAAGCATTAGCAAAAATCTAATGGAGTTGCATGTTTTCACGGTATAAGTCATATTTAAAACACATATTAAACCCCTCACCTAGCGTTTCAAGGAAGGGGTTTAATTTTTCACTTGGTATGCACTTCTAAATATTTTCCTCAAAAATACAATCAAAGCTAGTCATCTCTTGATCAATACTACATAAATATCCTGTTGTATAATTTAGATCCTCTAAAATAGAAATAGCCTCTTCGTATGTGATCTGATTATGTATATACTTATATGCGTATTCTAACAAGTACTTCGTTCTATCTACGCTTTTATCAAGTATATCAAAAAAAGAATCTGTCGTTTTCGAAACATAATCACAAGGATGATTCCATGTCTTATTTAACTTATTTAAGTAATCTATTTTCTCGTTGATTTTATTGGGATATATAGCTTTTGTATAATCGCCCTTCTTGTCTAGAAATATTTCTAAAATTCCAATCATTTTTGTCTTAATCCCCAAAGGGTCATATAAAAATCTGATACTACTTTGCATATCTTTATATGCGCATAGAATGTCTTTACTAGCAACTTCTTGTCCATGAATATTCATTATAGCTTCTGACATTAATCTGCCTACCGCTATAGGCGACTCTTTTGCTAAAGATATAAACTCAAAAGCTTTTACCTTGTCCATACTAATACTTCTTCTTTCTTTAATAACTAAAATATCAATAATAATTTCTAGCTTTTTATGGAAAACTCCATATTTCACTGTTTCTGGATTGTTTATATTATGAACCCCTGAAAAATAAAAAATGAAAGGATGCCCTATTGTATCAAGTGCATAGTGTGAAATATATCCATAAATAAATGCAATCATATTATAATATTCATCTTTTTCATAACTATTTTTCTTAATAATATCTAAGCAATCCACAATAAATTTTCCTGTTTTCTGAGTGTGTAGCAAACTTCCAATATGTTTTATTTGACTTTTCTCGTTCCAAGGAAAAGGTCTATGATAAAAAAAGAAATCTGGCCCTTGTGCTCCTAAATATAGAAAGTTTTTTCTCTTTAACACTTCTTCTTTAACATCATTTGAATCAAGTAACATAACTCCATCTTCCGCGCAAATACAATGTGTAATTAAATCTGGCATTTTTATCACCTCGAGAGAATTATATCATATCAAAAGTCTATAGACAACTAAAAAATAGATACGTCTCTATCTATCAAGTTTAAAGCCGTTAACGTCGTACTTTTTTATCATTCTTTTGTAGCTAAAAAAACTTTGTCACCGCTAAAATATTGATACCCAGCGTATCCAAATTTAAACAGACTAAATAATACATTTACATCTTCTATTGCTTCTTCTACTGTTACACTTGTTTTGCTTGTTCTTACGTTACCTAACAAATCACTAAACGGAATTTCCCCTTTATCTATCTATTATGTTTTAGAGTCAAGACTCCCACTTCTTCAAGTGGGAATTTCCAAGGGGGTAGAATCCCCGTTCCCCGATGTTCAGCATAGCTGGACGAGTTCACTATTGTCGTATTGGTAGAAGAATTTATCAATGTTATCTCTTAAATAATCATTGTCAACTTCCTCAATTATACGATTAGCAACAACCATCTCTCTAATATATTCTGGTATCTCCTTCGTGCCTACAACAATTCTTTCTTCGATTTCCCAAACCTCACTACTAGTACTTCCTTCTCTTTGTGCACATCCTAAAACCAGCGATAAAATTAGTAGTATTGAAACTAATACAATACCTTTTTTCTTTAAATCTCTCCTCATACCCTTCACTCCCCATTTTTTTTAAAAAACCAGTGTTATATTTATGTAGTACACTCGTTTTTTTGATGTGTCAATACAATATTTGGTGAGTTAGAATCGAGGATTCTTATATATAAGCAATGCTACCGCGGACTAATTTCAACACTACCACTACCTGTATCAACTTCTATTGCCGCCGTTGGGTTTTCTCCTATTTCTCCTTCTGTATCCCACTTACCACCACTAGCTTTAACATTATTTAGTGGAAATCCTACATTAACTCTTCCTGACCCTGTATCTATTCTTTGTTTTGTTTGGACAGCTTCTGGAAGTTCAATTTTTACTCTACCTGATCCTGTATCAATTTCCCATTTCGTACCGTCAGCTATATCTGATTCGATACCAAGACGGTTGTACTGGTAATAATTTTAATTTCTTGCTAATTTTCATTTTTTTTACTCCATTTTTTAGAATAATCATACCATTTAAATAAATCAACTGTCATCAGTCTTAAGGCTGATTTTATCTTTGAATATAGAAAGAATGACATAACCAAAACAATGTGTGCTCCTTTTCCCCCACTCAAAGTTTAGTATATGCGAGTACCTATTGGCGTTTTTACATTCCCTTAACATTTATGCCTACTAATATGGTATACTTTATATATGTTTAAAAAAAATAAAAAGGCGGGATTTTATGTTGAAAACAACGAAAAAAGAATGGAGTTGGATTTTTTACGATTGGGCTAATTCTGCATTTGCAATTGTTATGTTAACTGCTATATTGCCTTTATTTTTTAAAGACATGGCTACGCATGCAGGCATTGATGGATCAACTTCTACAGCATTTTGGGGCTATGCAAATTCTATAGGCACATTTTTTATTGCAATAATGGCCCCTATTCTTGGTACAGTTGCAGATTATCAAGGATTTAAAAAACGTTTCTTTATCTTCTTCTTTGTTTTAGGTGTCTTTTTTACAAGCATTATGGCTTTCGTACCTATGGGGCAATGGTATATAGTTCTTCTTTTCTATATTCTTTCAATAATCGGCTTTTCTGGCGCCAATCTTTTTTATGATGCTTTTCTAATTGATGTAACTGATAACAAAAGAATGGACAAAATATCAACTATGGGATTTGCATATGGATACATCGGTAGTACAATCCCTTTTATTTTAAGCATTGTCATAGTGCTCTTTAGTGATAATTTGGGTATCACAACTGTTTTTGCGTATAGATTTGCTTTCTTAATCACAGCTTTATGGTGGGGATTATTCACTATTCCAATGTTGAAAAATGTAAATCAAATTCATTATATTGAACGCGAAGAGAATTCACTTAAAAAAAGCTTCATTAGACTTACTTCTACACTAAAAAATATTAAAAAGCATAAAGCAATTTTTCTATTTTTGCTAGCATACTTCTTCTACAATGATGGGGTTGGAACAATAATTAGAATGGCTGCAGTGTTTGGTGCTGATGTAGGTGTTGATTCTATGGACTTACTTCTAATTCTGCTAATGACGCAATTTGTAGCTTTCCCTTTTGCTCTGCTCTACGGAAAACTAGCAACCAAGTATTCTGGAAAAACTATGCTCGTAGTTGCGGTTTCTATTTATATTTTCATCTGTATTTATGCATATCAAATAGATTCTACACTTGATTTTTGGATTCTAGCGATGATGGTTGCCTCGTCTCAAGGCGGCATACAGGCACTTAGTCGTTCTTACTTTGGTAGGTTAATACCTAAAAATCGTTCTAGCGAATTTTTTGGTATTTACAATATTTTCGGTAGGTTCTCTTCTATTTTAGGACCAACTTTAGTAGGGCTAATATCACAAATAACAGGTAATACTAGATATGGTGTCTTTAGTGTAATTGTATTCTTCTTAATTGGGGGATTCTTACTTCTTAAAGTACCTAATAACGTTAAATCTATGGACGATGAAGCTGCTCCTGCTAGCTAGAAATACTTCTATAGATGTATTACGTACAAAAAATGGCACAAATTATTGTGCCATTTTTACTTGTATTTTAGAAAGCTCAATATTCTACAATTGTTTAGTTGCCTCAATTAACATGGAGCTTCATCCTACCACTATACTATCCTACTTAGGGTTCAAATGCTCTTTCTTAAGCAATAGCAGTAATTATCGAGAGCATCCCCATAGAAATAATCATGATGGTAGTAATCTTCTTAAAAATTTGATCTTTTACTTTATTACCAAAATATACTCCAAGTAAAACCCCTGCTACTAAAGCAGGAACAGTAATAGAAGTCATTTGCACCACTTCTCCTGTAATGAGATTGTTAAAATAAAATGTAACTATAGTAATAATATTAAGAATCCAAAAAAAAGCTGTTAACGTTGCTCTAAAGACTTGTTTATCGACTCCTTGATTTGTTAAAAATAAAATAACTGGAGGACCACTTAAACTAACGCTGCCGTTTAATAATCCACTCATGAAACCCAAGGGAATATGAACTAACTTTTCATTTTTAATGTTGATTTTATACCCGTAATGCAAAAGTATAGCTGAGAGAGTTACAAGAATACCTACAAAAACCTGCAGTACTTCCTTATCTACATTTATCAGCAGTTTTGCACCCAATGGTGTTGCTAATGCTGCAACTACAATTAGTAAGTATATGTCTTTTAATTTCATGTGTTTTCTTATCTTGTACAGAATAATTGAGTTCATTATAAGGCTAAATATTACTAACATCGGTACAATTACTTTAATATCTATTATCATACTCAATATTGGCAATGATAATAGAGAAAAACCAAAACTAGTCATTCCTTGAACACAGCCTGCTATAAATATAACAGAAAACACGATTATCATAAGTAGTAGTTCATTGCTCAAATTTGTCTCCTCCTAATCAGTCTGCTTGTGATTTCAAATTTGCAAAACAAAATATTGTTGCAAATATATCTAGTATCATCATAATCTTTCCGTAAATCAAAGTCAATATGCTTGTCGCTTCAATGGCTTCAAAAACATTCGTTACTGTTCAGAGGTAAATATGTTTCGAATAGCTTGAGCGAATACCCCCCAACATGTCACCCTGAGCGAACGCAGTGAGTCGAATGGGTCTCAAAAATAGATAATTAAGCAAAAAAAGAAGAAATAACAATAGATTTTTACCAAGCTATCGTATATAATAAACTCTGTGATTTCAATAATTTATCAGTGAACTCGTCCAGCTATGCTGAACATCGGGGAACGGGGATTCTACCCCCTTGGAAATTCCCACTTGAAGAAGTGGGAGTCTTGACTCTAAAACATAATAGATAGATAAAACCTACAAAGCTAAATTTTCATTTTAATACAGTAAAGATTATTTAGTATTCTATATTTCAAAGGAGCATATAATGAGCATTTTAACAGTAAAAAAATTAAGTCACGGATTTGGCGACAGAGCAATATTTAATGATGTATCCTTTCGTTTGCTTAAAGGCGAACACATAGGGTTAATAGGTGCAAATGGCGAGGGAAAATCTACTTTTATTAATATTATCACTCGTAAATTAGAACCCGATTTTGGTGACGTTCAGTGGGCTAAACGTGTTAGAGTTGGCTATCTTGATCAACATACTTCTCTTAGTAAAGGCATGACAATTAGATCTGTATTAAAAGATGCTTTTAAATACCTTTTTGATGTAGAAGCAGAAATAAATGCAATTTGCGAGCAGTTAGCAGAAACAAACCAAAATGATATGAACAAACTTCTTGATGAGATGGGAGTTTTGCAAGACCTGCTTGATCATAATGATTTTTACGTAATCGACCCTAAAATTGAGGAAGTTGCGCAGGGATTAGGACTTTCTGCTATTGGCTTAGATACTGAAGTACAAGAACTAAGTGGTGGTCAGCGAACCAAAATACTACTTGCAAAGCTTCTTTTAGAGAAACCAGATATATTATTACTTGATGAACCTACAAATTTTTTAGACGAACAGCATATTGAGTGGTTACGTAGATATTTGCAAAACTACGAAAATGCATTTATTCTAATATCACATGATATTCCATTTTTAAATAGTGTTATCAATCTTATTTACCATATGGAAAACCAAGAATTCAATCGCTATGTTGGCGATTATCATAGTTTTTTAGAAATTCGCGAAGCTAGAAAGCGGCAAGTTGAAGCAGCTTATAAAAGGCAACAGCAAGAAATTTCAAAGCTTGAAGACTTTGTTGCACGAAACAAAGCGCGTGTGGCCACTAGAAATATGGCAATGTCTAGACAGAAAAAACTAGATAAAATAGAAAGAATTGAGCTTGTTCGCGATAAACCAAAACCTGAATTTCATTTTAAACCAGCGAAAACATCTGGAAAACTCATTTTTGAAACCAAAAATCTTGTTATTGGTTATGAAGAAGCATTATCCAAACCTTTAAATTTGCGAATGGAGCGAGGTCAAAAAATTGCTTTGGTAGGCGCTAACGGCTTAGGTAAAACAACGCTGCTTCGTAGTATTCTAAAAAAGATTGAGCCTATATCAGGAAATGTTGAGCTGGGTGACAATCAACGTATTGGCTACTTTGAGCAAGAAATCAAAAAAACAAATTCTAACACTTGTATTGAGGAAATTTGGAATGAGTTTCCTTCATATACACAGTTTGAGGTTCGTGCTGCTTTAGCAAAATGCGGGCTTACTACAAAACATATTGAAAGCAAGTTACTAGTATTAAGTGGTGGCGAGCAAGCAAAGGTGCGTCTTTGTAAATTGCTAAATAATGAAACAAACATCCTTATACTAGATGAGCCTACAAATCATTTAGATGTCGATGCAAAGGCAGAACTTAAACGATCATTAAAAGAATATAAAGGAACTATACTTTTAATTTGTCATGAACCTGAGTTTTACAATGGTGTGGTTACTGAGGTTTGGAACTGTGAGTCTTGGACAACTAAAATTATTTAGCTCACTAGTCTTTTAACAAACTCTCTTGTTTTCTATCGTTATCAAAACAAGATTCGCCCTCATTTGCCCTATTATTTACATAGAAAAGATCAGTCATTAGACTGGTCTTTTCTGTTTTTCAAATTGACTTAGTCAAAACAATTCGACAGTCTAAATTTTTTTATCCATATTGTTTTTTTTATATTGTAAATATGATATTATGTAGTTAATAATAACATAGAACATTTCTAATGTTCTAAAAACATAGTATGCTAACAGCATCAAAAAACTGGGAGTGATAAAAATGAGTTTAAAATGGAGTCTTGACGAACTTTTTACTTCATTTGAGAGTAGTGAGTTTAAGTCCGCGTATGAAAAATCTAAAAGGGGTTCAACTAAATTAACTGAGTTTGCTAAAGAGCATTTTATCAACACAGATAACGCGAAAGAAAAAATTGAAAATTGGTTAAAACTAACACTAGAGTATATGGCACCTCTAGATAGAATTTTTGCGTATTGTAGTTTAACTTTTTCTGTTGATACTAAGAATGAGAAAGCTGTTCAAATTTTGGGTCAAATGAGAAAAATTGATTCTGCTTATACTGAACCTACTATTCTATTTGAAAAATGGTTGTGTAAAATTGAAAATTTAGATGAAATTATTGCATCATCAACATTTTTAACTGAAAACAAATTCTATCTTAATGAAATTATTAATAACGCCCAATATTTGTTGGATGATCAAACAGAGATACTTATCTCCAGCTTACAAAATACTGGTTCTAAAGCATGGGCAACTTTACAAAGCAAACTATCCTCATCAATTCTTGTCGATATAGAAGTTGATGGTAAAACAAAGAAAATTCCATTGTCTACTGTAAGAAACATGGCGTATAGTCCTGATAAAGAGCTAAGAAAACGTGCTTATCATGCTGAGCTAGAGTCATACAAAGTATATGAAGAAGCTTCTGCTGCATCTCTTAATTCAATAAAGGGCGAAGTTCTTACTTTGTCTGAGCTTAGAGGTTTTGATTCTCCTTTAGCCGAAACACTTCATAATTCTAAAATGGACAAAAAAACTCTAAGTACAATGCTCTCAGCAATGGAAGATTTTTTGCCAGTATTCCATAAATATTATAAGAGAAAGGCTAAAATTTTCGGGCATAAAAATGGTCTCCCATTCTATGATATGTTTGCCCCACTGCCTGTTGGTAGTTCAACCTACACCTATGATGAAACAAAAGAATTTGTAACAACTAACTTTAGAAAATTCAGCAATAAACTTGCTGATTATGCACAAAATGCTTTCGATAAAAATTGGATAGATGTTATGCCTAGAGAAGGTAAAAGAGGCGGAGCGTTTTGTTATAACTTGCCTATGATAAAGGAAAGTAGAATAATGCTAAACTTTGATGGAAGTTTAAAAAATGTTACAACTCTAGCTCATGAACTTGGTCATGGGTATCATGGTTATAATCTTAAAGATGAAAACCTATTTAATACTGGTTATCCTATGCCTCTTGCTGAAACTGCTTCAACTTTTTGCGAAACAATAGTGCAAAATGCAGCAATAAAGTCAGCAGACGACAGCGCGGCGCTAAGTCTTTTGGAAGGCTCTATTCAAGGCTATGGTCAAATTATTGTAGATATCTACGCAAGGTTTTTATTTGAGTCTGAGCTGTTTGAAACTAGAAAAGATCACGAACTCTCTGTCACTGAACTAAAAGACTTAATTACTAAGGCACAAAAAACTGCTTACGGTAACGCAGTAGATCATGATTTCTTACATCCTTATATGTGGATGAATAAACCGCATTACTATTCAGCTGGCAGAAATTTCTATAACTTCCCATACGCATTTGGTTTGTTATTTGCAAAAGGACTTTATGCAGAATATCTAGCTCGAGGTGAAAGTTTTATTAACGAATATGATATTCTTCTTAATGCAACGGGTAAAAATAATATTACAAATGTTGCTAAAATGATGAATATTGATGTTAATTCCAAAGATTTTTGGGTTAGTTCTCTAAAAGAGATGGAAAAAGAAATTGATTTGTTTCTTGAACTTAGTGAGAAACTTTAATTAGTTATCTGAGCTCCAACTAAATAGAATTAGTCATGCAAACTGCCAGTTCATAATGATACTGGCAGTTTACGTCAGCAACATAAATGTCAAAGAATATATTTGTTTAGCTAGGTCAATTATCTATTTTGTGCTTCCAGATTCTGCTATCTATATGGTATTGTA
>JAJOKQ010000050.1 GCA_021129785.1 Clostridiales bacterium
AGGGGGTAGAATCCCCGTTCCCCGATGTTCAGCATAGCTGGACGAGTTCACTTTTAATGGCTGGATTGTTAACTGAACCATCCATATAAACAAGTATTGAAACATCGATTCCTACTATTAACGTTTTTTTTGTTACTTGATTTAATCTGCAGTTTTGGTTATAATTCATTATGAATCCTCCTTTTAAATTAAGATTTTTGTTTTGTTATTATTACAATTATATCTTAATTTTCTTGTGAGGATTTTATATTTTTACTATACTACAGGAAGCTCATTTTTCACTTCAATTGCTAGGTTCTCCTATTTGTACCCTTTTTTCTTTCTTTGAAGCAATTTTTGGAAACAAAATAGTTCAGAGCCATTTAAATGAATCAAGCTCTAGGAGCCAGAAAGGCAATTGAGTGAGCGTACTACAGTACGCAATCGAAGGAGAGTGAGTGAAGCGACAACGAGATTGACGTATTTAAATGGCTCTGATTAGTAGCGCCGTCGCTGGGATGTGCAAACTATATTCAAACTACTTCTATATTTTGCCACTGTTCTCCTTGAAATTAAAATTCCTTTTGTTTCTAAAATTGTTGCTATTTTATTGTCGCTGTACGGTTTTTTAGGATTCTCTTCTTCAATAATATGCTTAATATGCTTTTTCACAGTTTCTGAAGAAATCTTCTCTCCGCAGGTACCTTCAACACCACTTGAGAAAAAATACTTTAATTCAAATGTACCTAAGGGTGTTTCTACATATTTGCCATTAGTTGCTCTACTAACAGTTGATTCATGAACATCTATACTAGATGCAATTTCCTTTAAAGTCATCGGTTTTAGGTGTTTTTTACCATACTCGAAAAAATCTTTTTGCCTTTCTAATATTTCTTCAATTACCTTGCGTATTGTTTGCTTTCTCTGTTCTATACTTTTAATTAACCAAGATGCAGAGTTGAGTTTTTCGCTAATGTAATTTGTTGTTTCATTTTTTTTTTCACTGTTGCATAGTAATTTTCTATATGTATTACTTATTTTTAGGCGTGGCGTGTTGTTATCTGTTAAAATTACAATATATTCTCCATTAACTTTTTTTATTATAGCATCTGGAGTAATATAGCGTAATTTAGTGTGTGAAAACGCTCTGCCTGGTTTAGGTTCAAGTGTCCTAATAAAATCGCAAGCAGACTGAACTTCTTCAACTGTAATCATCAATTGTTTTGATATATACGAAAATTTATGATCTGCAAGCTCATTTATAAATCTATCTATAATTCTATAAGCGTTTGAGTGCTCTAAGTCTTTGTTCGTTAACTGAATCATAAGGCATTCTCTCAAATCTCTCGCTCCAATACCTGAAGGCTCGAATGACTGGACTATACTTAAAGTTTTTTCTACAATCTCCAAATCTACTTCGTTACTCTTAGCTATTTCTTCTAGTGTAAGTAGTAGATATCCGTTCGTATTCAAACTATTTATTATAAAATATGCAATTTCATCCCTTCTATCTGTAATAGTCGCAAGTCTATATTGTTCCATCAAAAAATCCTGAAGGCTAATAGTACTAGAAACTATATTTTCATAATTGTAATCGTTTTCATTATTTATAGATTGTATCCTCTGTGAATAAACTGGACTCTTATAGTAATCTTTCCAATACTCCTTCCAATCTACTTGATTTACATCATTCTCTCTGTGTTCGTTTGAATAATCTGGTATATCTTCTTCAATTTCTAGAACTGGGTTCTTTAAAAATTCACTCATAACAAGTTGCCTTAAATCGATTGAGTTAAGTTGTAGGATTTTAATAGATTGCTTTAACTGAGGGGTCATAATTAATTTTTGTGTTTGTATTAACTGTTGAGTTTGTCCCATTTGCATGATATCACCTATCAATTGAATTTGAAGTGTAAAGCAATTATATTATACCATTTTTTCACCATAAATAGAACAAAAATCTCATAGCGGCACAATTTTTACGTACTTTGCCATTCCTTATCCACATGTAAATAATACTACTTCATTTATTCTTATATTCATAAATAATTTAAAGCTCTAATGCGCTATTGCTGCCCGTTTTTCGTGTTAAAAAACACAAAAAATGGCGAATAGGCATTTCGTCAACAAACCAAACGAAACACCTACTCGACTCACTTACTTAATAGTCTAAACTCTAAGCTTCTTCCTTCTTTAAAGCCGCCATAAATAATGTTACAGATGTATACGTAATTACAAATAATACTACCCATCTAAGAATGTCTAATGGCAGTGACTTAACGATATATGCAGCAATAAATACCGCCACTGTACCTAAAATAGTAATTGCTATTGCAATTTTTCTATTGTAAGCTTTCTCTTTTACAAATTTAGCTGAGGCTACTGGCATTAAGAATGCGCAAGAACCCATCATAATCGGAAATGCCACCGCTGGGCTCATCCCTAACATATAAACTAAAGCCATGCAAGGTGCATATAATCCTATTCCTAATGTCATTAAAGCACCTAATATACCGTTTGCCACTATTGCAACTATCAACAATCCACCTGTAAGTCCAATAGCATCCCCACCAGAAGGCATCCAACCTTGCATACCTGCAAGCATAAAGAAAGCAGTAACTAATAAAGCTATCGCCATACCAGCTTGAACCTTTTTCTCTGGTAACTTAGAAACAAAACCCGCGCCAAACCACGCACCCATTGTTGCCGCAGCTAGCATAGATACCAAAGTAAGTGTGTCCACTTCGATTGCAGAGATAAAAATAAAAGCCATTACTACTACTGGTATTGTCATTGAAACGTTAAGCGTTCCTGGTAACACTCTGTCTTTAACTTGTTTAAATCCTCTTAACAAAGCAGTAGTCGGAGCAAAACTCCCAATACCCAATGTGTCAAAGAAATTTGTAACGAATCCAATAAAACCTACCGTAACGTAATTCGTCTCAACTTCCAAGTTGTCCTTGTTTTCTAATAAATCCTTACCTAGCGCATAAGCAAACCACGCTGTAAGTATGCCTAAAGCACCTAATATTGCAGTAATCATGTTATCTCCTCCTGTTTTTATATTTACCCAATTGTATACAATTGGATAGGTTAAACCTTAACTCGGTTAAGGTAAAACTTCGTCTAAACAAATTCACTTTGTTCGAGCTATGTTCAAACATTTCATCACTCTATCTATCACTTCAATACAAATCCATATTTAACTGGATCTTCTGGATCAATTACAAAGTGATTAAAGCCTGTGATATATGTAGCACCTGTTATTTCGGCCAAAACTGTAGTATATCCTCTTAGTTCTCCAGTGCCAACGATTTTAGCCTTGAAAAGTGTTCCTAAAATACTCTCGTAAACAAAATCTTGCCCTTTTTCTAACTCGCCTTTTGCGTATAATTTGGCAAGTTTTGCACTTGTGCCTGTACCGCATGGTGAACGATCAACTTGTCCTTGTCCAAATACCACTACGTTTTTGTAGTCAGCATCTGGATGTGTAGGTGCATCAAATATTTCAATAAGATCCACAGTATTAATATGACTTAAAGTCGGATGCTCAACCTTAATTTTTTCATTAATTATATCTCTAAGTTCTATTGCGATATCTTTTAATTTGTTTGCATTTTCTGGCTCTATTTTTATTCCTAGTTGGTCCGCATGCACAATTGCAAAAAAACTACCTCCAAATGAAATATCAAACTTAACTTCTCCAATGTTTGGCATTTCGACAACAAGGTCTTGCTTATATAAAAAGGAAGGCACGTTAACTATTGACACTTCTTGAACTTTCCCGCCAGATACTTTTGCCTTAGCTGTTACAATACCTGCTGGAGTATCCATTTTTACATGTGTTACTGGTTCTACTTTCTCGACCATCCCTGTTTCTATTGCCACTGTAACTGCACCAATAGCACCGTGCCCACACATATTCAGGTAGCCGCCAGCATCCATGAAAATAATACCAAAATCAACGCCGTCATTTACTGGCTCGGTAATGATCGAGCCAAACATATCATTATGCCCTCTAGGTTCATGCATAATAGCTGTTCTTAGGTGATCCATTTCTTTTTCAAGATATTCCTTCTTCTCAAGCATCGTTTTTTTCGGAATCTTTGGGATTCCACCTGTTACAATTCTAGTAGGTTCTCCCATTGTATGAGAGTCAACTGCCTTAATGTTATTAATCTCTGTCATAAAGTCTACTCCTCTCTACTTTTTCTCATCTTAAGTTTAAGAAATGCTAACGCCTTTCGTGCATCGATTCTATCTACATTGTTTTCTCCAACAACCTCAGTCTCAATGCCTTGTTCCGATTTATTAGAGTCTACAATGGTATCCATATATTTATTTGTAACCACAAAACTCGCTTGTGTACCAACAAAGCTAATACCAACAACTGAAATGCCTCTCTTGCCAATTTGCTCAATGGTATTTGCATAATCAATATGTGAATTACCCCATCCATCAACTGATAAGATAACCCCCTCTGCTCGCATAGACTCAACCCACATTGCAGCACGTTCACCTACAAAATACTTATCTCGATTGTCTTGTGGCGTTCCCACAACTATCACACCTAGCAAATCGACATCAATATCTTTTGAAACTACATCAAGTAAAGGATCTCTAAAATGATGCAAAGATGTTTCTTTTGTCGATGGTCCTATTCCCATACTTTCACCACCTTACGTCATTGATCTTAAGGCACCATCTCTGTATTCATTTGGAGAAAGTATCACTGGCATATTCCCCATATCAATAATCGATCTTCCTCCTGAAAACCCGCTGGGTTCATCTGAGAATAGTTGATTATCATACATCGCACCTTGACCTGCAATTTGTTTTATTATAACTACTTTAGGTTTTCCCACTCGTATTATATCGAAATATTCATGCGACTCAGTTGCCTCACGTCCATCCATTTCTTTTAATACCTCTCTAATTCGTTGTAAAATTTCATTGCATGCTTTAAAAGCTGCAGTTGTTATTTTTCTATCGAATATCTGATTGCCGAGCAATTTTACATCTATATGCAAAATTATGTCTCTATCTGATGGTGTTCCTGCTCTATTTAGAAATAGTTTTTCTTTCAAGTTTCCTTCTGAAGAGCCAAACTCAATCATCTGCTTTCCATTTTCATCAGCACCTGTTAACATTACATACACTCCCGTAATAGTGTGCGTAATTCCTTCACCTAGTTGTCCTAAAACTTTTGTAGATATAGGTATTATATCCATTATAGTATTTATTTCTCTGTTGTAATCTCCTGGTTCAATGACTTCCACTTTAATTTCTTGAACAAGTTGATTTTGATCAAGAATTGGCTGTAAAAAGTCTTTAGAAATGGTTAGAACTCCATTTTCTATTCTATTTACAGTGCCGAATCTAACTTCTCTTACATGAAAAGCACGAATGACCAAGCGCCTTAATATTTTTTCATCCATATTAACCACCTTGATTTGTGAAATGAATCACAATTTGATATTCGTCATATCCTTGTAAATCATTCTTTTGAATCTCTGCAAAGTATAGCAGAGATTCAAAAGACATATTTATTTGAATCGACTAAATTTTAGCAACGTACTCATGCTTTAATGGTACAATTTTTCCCGCTGAGCTAATTTTTATCAACCACTCTAATGCCTCTTTACAAATTGCAGTTTGTTGCTTAATATTGTTTGGCTCACCTACATTTGCTCCCATCGGAACTAGCGGTGCAACAGCTCTAGGAGAACCACTTTGTCTTACTACTGGCGGTAAAGCTGCTATAATAATTGTAGGAATACCCGATTCCTCAATTGCTCTCTGTACAAGTACAGCAGAGCGGTGACAAGTACCTCAGCCAGCAGTTAATAGAACTGCATCAATGTCATCTTCTTTAAGCTTTCTTGCGATTTCAGGACCAGTTTCATTAGTGAATTTTTCTTGATTTCCACCACCACCCATAAATCCAAAATGAGCTGTCGCAACTTCTTTAATAAACCCCGCATCAGCAAGTTCTCTTAATCTTTCAATTGGCAGCATACAGTTAATATCCTTATTAACATCACCATTGTCATAACCACCATGTGATACCATCATATTTTCTACTAAAGCATCTCCAGGAATTTCTCTGTAAGAGAAGTCACCAGCTAAATTAAATTTGTCGTTATTTTTCATATGCACCCCTGCTGCAGTAACTAGTGCGATTTTCATGTCTTTTAGTTCCATTGTTACTGGAGTCCACACAGGTGGTGGAGTAATTGGAACAAAAATTTCTGATTGCAGACCTTTTACAACTGTTAAACTCATTTATTTAACCTCCTTCTTTTGCAATTTCTTCATATTGCTGATGTAGTGTTGATCTGGTACTTCACAAATCACCTCTGGATAACTCATCATGAATCCAACAATTTGTCCTAATTCAAGCTTATTATCAGATATCATCATACGCATTGGTACCTTAAATGTACCAAGACGACCTTTAAGATCCATTTCAACACAACCTGCTTTAATGTCAACAATGATTCCTTCCATGTAAATCTGTTTATCACCATATTTTAAATTGATTTTATCCATACGGCTACTCTACTTCATATATTTCAAGTCTTTTTTTAGATTTTTCAAGACTCTGCTCATTTTGTACCATATCAATCTTATTTTTTGACTGAGCATTTACAGCGTCAACATTGTTTAGTTTTACGTTTGCATTCCACTTTCTTTCAGATACTTTAATCTCTTCGCCACCCATTCTCGCTTTAATCATAGCTAAAGCTCTTATAGCATCTTCTGGGCAAAGTGTATTATTTGAAAGAATTTCATTTTCAATGCCTAATTTCGACTTGTTAAGGTCAATCATAGATACCATGTATTCATTACCCACAACAAGTGCCCCTTGATTTGCAGCAAATGTACATCCAACAACTGGAATTCCTCTCATGCCAACCTGCTCATGGTGAGATGCAAAATCAATATGGTTATTACCAAATCCTTCTGTTGTAATAATGACACCATCCACATCCAATGCTTCAATCATCATCCCTAAACGCTTAGATACATAGAATTTTTCTGAGTTTATTTGCGGAGATCCTATGAAAATAACACCACAAAGATCAATCTCTCCATCTGCCATAGCAGCAAGTACTAGTGGTTCTCTCCAATAATGTCTAGAGTTTTCTTTAGAGGCAGGTCCAATACAAGTAAGTGCATGAATAGCACCGTCAATCACTTCAGTCGGAGCTAGCATAACAGGAATGTTACCTAGATCAACGTTTGGTTGCGCGCCCAATGTTCCAACTGGTTCGACTGGCAATATTAAGTTATCATGCATAGCGCCTTGTCCCATAATTTCCTTAACGATAACCACTTTTTTATTGCCTTTTCTTCTATACTGTACGAAGTCTTCTTCACTTGAAGGCTTCCCTTCAAAAGCTTTTAGTGCTTCTCTAATTTCTTGCGTAATAACGTCTGTTGCTTTATGAGCAGCAAGAGGTCCTGGTCTTTCCATATTCATGTGTTGTTTAATTATAACTTCTGTCTTAATAAGAATTTCGCCTCTATCAGGCGCACCTGGTCTATCCCACATGATATTTCTATCTAAGATACCTTCCGAAGAACCAAATTCTCCAATTTGAACACCATCTTCATCAGTGCCAGTTACTACTACTACAACACCATCAATAACTCTTGTTACTCCATGCCCAAGCTCGCCTTCTTCTTTTGTTGCAATTGGTTGAACATCCATGATCGTTTCAGAATACTTGCCATAGTCGTCTGGCGTAATAATATCTATTTTAATATTTGTTACTAGTTCTTGCGAAGAAAGTGCTTCATCGCAAATGTCTTTCCTTAGATAAAGAGTTGACCCTACTATTTTAGTTTCGTCAGCAAATTTAACTTCGTTGATTTTATAATGCTTCTTTGTTACTCTTCTTATTTCTTTGGCTTGCCCTATTGTTGGTTCTACAACTCTAGCCCCTGTGGATGACATAGCATCTACTGTTCCTGTAGTATTTAGTGGATTTGATACTACTGATGGTGTAATTCCTGTTAAAGGAATCTCTAAATTAATATCTCTGCCTTCACCTATGTGAATTTTTATAACTCCGCCCGCTGATGCAGTAACTGAAGTTACTGGTAATACAGGTGCTACCTGAGCTGCTTTAAATTCGTCCTTCGCTTCTTGCTCCACCTCTTTTTTCTCTACTTTGTTAACACCTTCTAAAACATCAGCAGTAAGTGGAACTAATGCATCTACTGTTTTAACTAATTTCGCACCCAAAGCTTCCTCTATAGTTAATACCTCACTAGTGATTTCTAACAAACCAGATTCTTCTAAGTCAGCAAAAATCGCTGGATCCTCTAAGTTTGCTACATCAATTACTGTTCCTGCTTCAAATCTGCAACATAATACTGCAGGATCTTTAGCATGTTTTTTAGCTGTTTCTGCTGTAATTGACATTTAATCGCCTCCTTCTTCTAATAATTTTTATTTGAATAACATAAAAATGTTATTTGCCAACATTCGCTTAAAAACTATTCTCTAATTCTTCTGTATAGCTTATGATTCGTTGCTCTTAATATATGATCTGTACTATGATATATTGGGACTCCTAAACTAGGAGCTACCTTTGTGGCAGTATTAGTTCAGTCTTCGCAGGTTCCGACAATTATTGCTTTGGCACCTGCTTTCTTAAGTTTTAAAATCGTTTCAGTTTGTCCAGGACATTCACCAGGTTTATCACATCTATACCTTCCATTAACTTCAACCATGCGTTTACACTTTTCAGATGCGACAACTGTGCCTCCCATACCAGCAACTATTTCTGCTAATCTATCTTCTTGCGCACCGCATTCACAGGCTAAAATTCCAAACTTTCTGTTATCATTAGGGAATACCATCCCTACTAATATCCCACCAGTTGTCTTACTAATTGGTGAATTCTCATGAGCTGCTATCCCAGTAAATGGTCCACCAACAACAATCTCTCCTGAATTCTTTTCAACACCACCTGCAAGGTTAATACAATGGTTTATAGGCATTCCAATTGGCATATCCATAAAAACTTCACCATCTACATCTCCTTTAACGCGACCACCTACTGTAACATCTTTCGTAATAACAGGTCTTCTTTTTTCAATAGCAAGTGCTACGTTCTTCAATGTTTCAACGTTAAATACAACTGCATTTGCGGCACTTGGTAGTTGACCAGGCTCTAACTCTACACCTAACATTTCTCTAACAATTACTCTTTCATCTCCCGCTGGATACATATTAGGCAAAAATTTGATTTCAATATTTTGCTCAGATTTAACTATTTTCCCTAAGTTGATGATAGCTTTTTTATGCTTTGGCTTAATAGCAATATACGCTTTTTTAGCCTTTGTCATTTCCATCGCATATTTCAATCCTCTGATCAATAATTCTGCCTTTTCTTCTATTAGTTTTATATTATGTTTTAATATTGGCTCACACTCAGCAGCGTTAACTAAAACGTATCCATCATTAAGTTTAGCATTAAGTTTAACATGGGTTGGAAAGCCCGCACCTCCTGCACCAACAACACCTGCGTCTTTCACTGCTTCTATATTGCACGATGTATCTGCAATTGGAATAAAATATTTTGGTTGTTCATTTGCCATATCAATAACAATTGCATCGTTAATGTCAATAACTTTCCCATATACACTTGAATGAATATTAGCGCCCAATCCTTCCGGCTCGGCAATCAGTTCCCCTTTTTTAATCTCTTGTCCAATTTTTACAGTCGCTTTGCAATGCGCACCTACATGTTGCTTTAAAAGGATTTTGATTTTCACATCGTCACCCCCTTTTATTTTTCATTTCACTAATATACTCGCAGGATTCGTGCCAATTAGAGAATTGCTTGACAAAAAAATAAAACAGTTCTTAATAGTATTGTTCAAATCATACTTATTGTTCGAAAATGGACGTTCTTATCATATTCTATTTATTGTAATTGTACTACAATTTTTTTCTGAATTACTACAAATACTATCTATACTTAAATTTATCCCGATAAACCGTTTTTTTTGAAATCAAGATAAATAAGTGTCAGTTTTTAGACGACTATCCGCAGCTAAAATCATCCTAAAACTTCATAGAAAGCTCTCTATGTTATATTATTAACAACTTCTTTTTTATCTTAAGCAAAACGTCTAAAAACTGACTATAGTCAGTTTTTAGACGTTTTGCTTTCTATCTTTTTCTTCAATCCGTAGTATTCCAACTTATAATAAAGTGTACTCCTCTTAAGATTGAGCATTTTAGCAGTTTTAGCCTTGTTGAAATTTGTTGTTTGAAGCGCTTTAACAATCATAGACCGTTCTAGTTCCTCTACTGCTACGGTCAAATCATTTCCACTATAGCTTCTAATTTTCTCTTTCTTCACAGCCTCAATTATATATTCTGGAATTGCTTCTTTTGTAATTATATTATTAGGAGATAACACTACCATATGTTCTACCGTATTTTTCAATTCTCTTACATTTCCCTTCCATGAGTAAGCTTTAAGAATATCTAGTACACCATCTTCAAATTTAGGGATAGGTTTATGATTTTGTATGCTTATCTCCTTAAAAAATGTATGTATTAACAACTCGACGTCCCCTTGCCGCTCACGTATAGGAGGTAAATTTATTCTAATAACATTTAAGCGATAAAACAAATCATCCCTAAATGTTTCTTTACTGACCATGTCATTCAAGTCTTTGTTAGTTGCTGAGATTACCCTTACATTAATTGTACATGTTTTTTCTCCACCAACGCGTCTAATCTCTTTTTCTTGTAACACCCTAAGCAGCTTTGCTTGCATATGCATTGGCAAGTCAGCAATCTCGTCTAAAAATACCGTTCCATTGTTAGCAAGTTCGAAGATGCCTAATTTACCTTTTTTACTGGCTCCTGTAAAAGCACCTGCTTCGTAACCAAAAAATTCACTTTCAAAAAGTTCATCTGGAATAGCACTACAATTTACTGCCACGAATAACCCTTCTCGCGCACTATAAGTATGAATAGCCCTTGCAAACACTTCTTTGCCCGTTCCACTCTCGCCAACAATCAAAATATTCGCTTCAGTTCTAGCCACTTGTTTTGCAACCTCAATACTCTTTATCAAATTAGGGCTCTTACCAATAATCTTTCCAAATCCGTCTCTCGAAATACGATATACTTCGCTCTCTAGAAATTTTACAGTGTCAGTTGCCTTCTGCAATTGATCAGACAAAGCTCTTACTTCCGTGATATCTCTCTCTGAAGATACAATTCCAACGCATTTCCCATCAACGTATATAGGACTAGCACTAATAGCAATATGACTACCCTTTCGTGGCTCATGATATAAATAATCTACTTTCTTCCTTGTTTTTAATACAGTCAAAAGAATAGCTTTTGGAAAATACTCTTTTAATCTTTTCCCTATGATTTCATCGCCATCAACACCATAGAGTTTTTCTGCATTTTTATTCCACACAATTACCTCGCCGTTCAGACTAATCACGCACACTGCTTCATTGATACTGTCAATAATACTCTTAAGGTGTAGGCTGAATTTTTCTATTTCCATATAAAAACTGTCCCTAATCTCATTGCTTCTTACAACTCCAATAATTCTGCCCTTATCAACAACTGGAAGTCGCCCAATTTTTTCATTCAGCATAATATCCCTACATTTCAATAGAGATGTAGATCCGTTAATAGTGATACATCCTTCTTTTAAGTATGTCTTTAGTGAATGATAACCAACACTGTTTTTAGTCTTTATTCTTGAAATATCACTTAGTGTAAGTACACCTATGAGCAAGTCTTCCGTATTAACAACAAATATCTCTGTCAAGTTTTCCTTTAGCATCTGTTCAATAGCATCATCTAGTTTGCATTCGCTTTTAACTGTTATAAAGCATTTGGATAATACGTCATTAGCTATTAGTTTTTTTGGAGCTAACATAACTCTATCCCTCCTCACTGACAAAATAGTTTAGATAACACTTCGTTAACACTAAGTTCTATGCGTTCTTCTAGATACCTATGTTTAAGCTCGACAATCCCCTCGCAGGCTAATTTTCCAGCCGTAACTCTCACTGGTATCCCTAGCAGATCTGAATCTTTAAATTTTGCTCCAGCGCTACCTTTTCTCTCATCTAGTGAACTCGTCCAGCTATGCTGGACATCGGGGAACAGGGATTCTACCCCCTTGGAAATTCCCACTTGAAGAAGTGGGA
>JAJOKQ010000048.1 GCA_021129785.1 Clostridiales bacterium
AAGTTTTTCTGGCTATATACTACACAGATTGCAGAATATTAGGAGGTAGAACAAATGAAAAAAGAAAGCTTTTACGTAACAACACCTATATATTATCCAAGCGGAAAATTACATATCGGGCATGCTTATACTACGCTAGCGGCAGATGTTCTGGCTAGGTTTAAAAGATTTACTGGTTATGATGTTATGTTTTTAACGGGAACGGACGAGCATGGTGAAAAAATTCAAGTATCTGCAAAAGAAAAAGGAATGGATACACAAAAATATGTAGATAGAATGGTCGATGAAATCAAATCAGAATGGGAAAAATTGGATATATCATATGATGAATTTATAAGAACGACTGATCAGAAACATAAAAAAGCAGTGCAGAAAATTTTTGAAACGCTATATGAAAAAGGAGACATTTACAAAAGTGAATACGAAGGCTGGTATTGTACTCCTTGCGAGTCTTTTTGGACAGAAAAACAACTAAAAGAAAATAAAACTTGTCCAGATTGTGACAGACCCGCTCATCGAACAAAAGAAGAAGCATACTTCTTTAAGTTGTCAAAATATCAAGACAGACTAATTAAGGAATTTGAAGATAATCCTGAAATCTGCTATCCTGTATCAAGAAAAAATGAAATGATGAATAATTTTTTGAAGCCAGGTCTAGATGATCTGTGTGTATCAAGAACAAGTTTCGATTGGGGAGTAAAGGTTCCATTTGATACTAAACATGTTATATACGTGTGGTTCGATGCAGTTTGTAATTACATCACTGCGTTAGGATTCGAATCTGACAATACTGATTCATATAAAAAATATTGGCCTGCGAATGTACATTTGCTTGGGAAAGAAATAGTTCGTTTTCACACACTAGTTTGGCCAGCAATATTAATGGCTTTGGACCTTCCGCTACCAAAGAAAATTTTTGGACATGGGTGGATATTGTTCGACGCTGGGAAAATGTCTAAATCAAAAGGTAATGTCGTATACTCGAAACCGCTAATTGATAGGTATGGAATTGATGCTCTTAAGTATTTTTTGCTTAGAGAATTTACTTTTGGACAGGATGGAAAGTATGCTAATAGAGCATTCATTACTAGATTGAATACAGACTTAGCAAATGATTTGGGCAACTTAGTTAGCCGGAGTATTGCTATGATAGTTAAGTATAATCAAGCTATTATTCCAAGTATAAAAGAAGAAGGCGAGTTTGATAGTGAACTACGCGAAGTAGCAACAAAAGCAGGAGAAAAAGTAGAAAATGCAATTGACAATTTAGACTTTAGTGGTGCATTAGAAGAAATTTGGAAAATTATTAGAAGAGCAAATAAATATATTGACGAAACTACTCCATGGATTTTGGCAAAAGACGAAAACAGTAAAGACAGGCTAGATACTGTGTTTTTTAATCTAGCAGATTCTATTCGTATAGTAGCTATTTTGATTTATCCTTTTATGAAAAATACCAGCGAAGAAATATGTAAGCAGCTTGGAATTGATAAAAAGAACAGAAAGTGGGATGCTGTATTTGAAAAGGATGAAACAATAACTGGGAATACAGTAACAAAAGGTAAAATTCTTTTTCCTAGATTAGAAATTGACAAAGAGGTATTAGAATTAGAAGAAGCAAATAATAAATACATGCAATTGTTGTAGCAGGTTGGAGGACCAAGACATGGAGATATTTGATAGTCATTCGCACTTAGATGATGCACGGTTTGATGATGATAGAGACGAAATTATTCTTAGAGCAAAAGAGAATGGAGTAAAATATATTTTAAATCCGGGGGCAACTCTTGCATCTTCGGTGAAGGCAGTTAAAATAGCAGAAAAATACGACATTGTTTATGCTGCAGTAGGAATACATCCGCATGATGTAAAAGATATGGACGAAAATACAATTGCAGTTTTAAAATCACTTTGTAAAAGAGATAAAGTTGTAGCATATGGAGAAATTGGACTAGACTATTACTATAATCACTCTTCCCAAGAATTGCAACGAAAGTGGTTCAAAAGGCAAATAGAGTTAGCAAAAGAACTAAAATTGCCAATAATAGTTCATGATCGCGATGCGCATGGAGAAGTATTTGATATTTTGAAAGAGTATAAAGTATGGGAAGACGGATGCGTTATGCACTGTTATTCTGGTAGTGTAGAATTAGCAAAAGAATATGTGAAAAAAGGTATATATATATCGTTAGCTGGTCCATTGACTTTTAAAAATGCTAAGAAAACACGTGAAGTAGCAAAAAAAATACCTCTAGAATGGTTAATGGCTGAAACCGATGCTCCTTATCTTACGCCGGTACCATTTAGAGGAAAGCGTAATGAGCCATCATACACTAAGTATGTTATTGAAGCAATTGCAAAAGTTAAAGAGATAGATTTAGAAAAAACAGCAATGAAGCTAACTGAGAACACAAAAAAAATCCTAGGGTTAATATAGACAATGAAAGAAGGCACTTTAAAAATAGTAAAAAATACCGATATAGATTCTAGAGTCCAAAGTTTAGGGGGCAAACGATAATGAGCAAGTCAAAGATAAAAGAAGTGTCAATTGAAGATTTAAAAAAAGGAATGAAGTTAGCAAAGGACGTAATTAGTCAACGAGGGAATATACTCTTACCTAAGGGACAAAAATTAGAGGAAATCCAAAGAACTCAAATGTTCTTAGAACAGCATAATATATATTTTGTTTTTGTTGAAGAAGCTAAAACAAATGTGACTGCAGGAATAGAACCTAAAACAGAGTTGGAAAAAGAAGAAGAAGAGATAGAACTATTTAGAGAAGAGTATATGCAAGTTAGAAATAGCATGGAAAAGGACTTCAGAAAAATTTTACAAGGTGAAAAGATTGAAAAGAAAGAAGTGCATGATAATTTAGATAAAATTTTAGAGGCGTTTGGGCACACAATGAATGTTTTTCAGCTTATGCAGAGAATGGAAGAATTAGACGATATAACTTACGCACATAGTTATAATGTAACTCTTATAAGCTATTCTATTGGTAAATGGCTAAAATTATCAAAAAAACAATTAGAAGAGCTCACAATGGCTTCGATGCTACTAGATATAGGAAAAGTGAAAGTAGATGGTAAAATACTAAATAAATCAGAAAATTTCACCAATGACGACTTGCTAGAGTGTAAGAAGCACGTGATATATAGTTATGAAGCAGTTAAGAATTACGATTTTATATCGCAAGACGTTAAACAAGCAATATTGATGCATCACGAAAGAATGGATGGAAGTGGCTATCCTCTTGCAGTAAAAGGAGATAAAATCCCACTGTTCGCACGAATTATAGCCATAGCAGACATTTATAGTGCAATAACTTCTGCAAGACCATATAGAGAAAAAAAGACTCCATTTCAAGCTATTTCGATATTAGAAAAAGATTATGTGCAAAAATTGGACACCAAAATATTATACCATTTTATGCATAGGATAGGAAGTTGTTTTGTGGGACAACAGATTGAACTTAGTAATGGAAAATTTGCAAGAATCATCTTTATTCCAAGTCACAATATCTATAGACCGGTTGTAAAATTAGATAACACCGAAGAAATAATAGACTTAAGCAGTAGAGAAAATAAAGACATAGAAATTGTTAACTTCTAGTTATGATTAGTTCTAAGCTAGAGTGCTAGTATGAAGTTTTGAGATAAATTGGACTTTTATCCATATAAAGTTGTTTGATGAATATAAAATTGGGAAAGTGACAATAATTTCAACATAACTGATAAAAGAATCTTTGATTAAATTTTTAAAATAAAGAAATAATCTCGGAGTTGACAAATAAAATAACTAATGTAGAATGAGATGAATTAAAATTATTTTAAAAAAGCAACTCAGGAGGAGCTAAATGATGGAAAGTTTTAAAAGCAATAAGAGAGCTTTTTTTGTAAAAGCTATGGTAATTGCTTGTGTTATGCTAATAATGGGTACAGGTTTGTGGTTGCGATCAATTCATAAAATAGTAGTGATTGCACACGATGGAGAACAAAGGGAGGTTTCCACTTTTAAAAACACTGTAGGTGACATATTAGAAAAAGAGAATATTGTTCTGCACTCGGCAGATAAAATCAAACCGGATTTGACAGAAAAGATAGTGGATGGAACTGAGATAATTATAAGTAGAGCATTTGAAGTTAAAATAGTGGATGCTGGATTAGAGCAGATGATAATGACTACTGACAAAAACGTAGAAGGATTATTGAATTCGCTTGACATAGTGATTGGGAAAAATGACATAGTAACTCCAGTTTTGAATATGCCTCTTGTAGAGGGTCAGAAAATAACAATTATAAGAGTAAGCGAAAAATATGAGGTGGAAAAAACGCAAATTCCTTATCAAACGATAACAAAGCATAATGATAATCTCGAAATTGGAGAGTTAAGAAAAGTGCGTGCTGGAAACGAAGGAGTAAAAGAAATCAAAGTAAGAATTGTCTTTGAAAACGGAATAGAAGTGAAAAGAGAAGTTGTTGAAGAAACTATTTTAGTAGAGGCAGTAGATGAAGTTTTTGAAAAGGGAACAAAGAACTTTATTGTCACATCAAGGGGAGAAGTTCAAAGGTTCAAAGAAGTTATCATAATGATTGCAACTGCGTACACAGCAGGATATGAAAGTACTGGTAAAAACCCAGGAGATCATGGATTTGGAATCACTAAAAGCGGAACACAGGCGAGACCAGGTGTGGTAGCAGTAGATCCAAGAGTTATTCCTTTAGGAACTCAACTTTATATTGAGTCACTAGACTCATTCCCAAGCTATGGGAAAGCAAGCGCAGAAGATATTGGAGGTTCGATTAAAGGAAATAGAATTGATCTTTTTTTTGAAGATGTTGAGGATGCGCTTAGGTTTGGAAGAAGGAAAGTAAGAGTGTATGTACTAGATAACTAGGCATTGGAGAAGCAATAGTCAAGCATTGGTGAAGCAGTTGTTTAACGACCGCTTAACTACGGTCTAACTATTGCTTAACCATTGTCCATCTATTTTTGGTAGAGGTGAAAATTTTGATAAAAGAAATTATTGTAGTTGAAGGAAAAGATGATGTTTCAGCGGTGAAGAGAGCAGTAAAATCCGAGTTAATAATTACGGGTGGACTTGCGTTAAGACCAGAAACAATTAATAGGATTAAATCAGCAGTAGCAAGAAGAGGAGCAATAATTTTTACTGACCCAGATTTTGCGGGGGAAAAAATCAGAAAAATTATTGCGTCAAAGGTTAAAGGCTGCAAACATGCTTTTTTACCTAAAGAAGAAGCGACTTTGAATGGCAATATAGGGATTGAAAATGCTTCTACAAAAAGCATACTTCTTGCACTAAGTAAAGCTAGGAGTTCAATGACTGTTGAGCGAAGAGAGTTTACACAAAAAGATATGACAGCTAATAAAATTGTAGGGTCAGAGGATGCTAGTGTAAGAAGAGCAGAAATTGGTAAGAGTTTAGGAATAGGATATGGAAATGCAAAACAGTTTCTGAGCAGGCTTAACAATTATGGAGTTACGAGAGATGAGTTTATAGAAGCTGTTAAAAGCATAGTTGAATAGAGGAATATAAAATGGATAGGATTGCTACACCATCAAAAACGAAAAGTATAATAAGAAAACATGATTTTTTCTTTTCTAAGAGTTTGGGGCAGAATTTTTTGATAGATTCTAACATTCCTACTAATATGATAGAAAAAATAGGGATTGATTGTAGAGATAATGTCATAGAGGTTGGTCCGGGCATAGGAAGTCTAACCCAAGTTATTGCTGAACATGCAAAGAAAGTAGTTGTAGTTGAGATAGACAAAAAACTAATACCAATACTAAAAGAAACAGTAGGTGAAAATGATAATGTCGAAATAGTACATGATGATATATTAAAAGTAGATTTGCACAAACTTATAGAAAATGAATTTGATAGTGAGAAGATTAAAGTAATAGGAAACTTACCGTATTACATTACAACGCCAATTATTATGAGATTTTTAGAAGAAAAAGTTCCTATAGAGCAGTTAGTCTTTATGGTGCAAAAAGAAGTTGCAGAAAGAATGCAAGCTAAACCAAGTACAAAACAATATGGAACCCTATCAATAGCTGTGCAATATTACTGTGATGTAAAAATAATTATGAAAGTTCCGCCATCAGTATTCTTACCGCATCCTAAGGTGGAGTCTAGCATAATAAAACTAGATGTTTTACGTCATCCTAGAGTGAGCATTAAAGATGAAAAATTATTTTTTAGAATTGTGAAAGACGCGTTTGGAAAAAGAAGAAAAACGTTGTTAAATGCTCTGAGTTCGGGACACCTGCAACTAGATAAATCATTGCTAAAGAAAGTGTTTGGTATATGCGAAATTGATGGTGGTAGAAGAGGAGAAACTCTATCTATTGAAGAGTTTGCTATACTTACGAATACAGTATTAGAAAGTTTAGAACTGTAGTTTGCAGTTAATAGATAAAATATTTCTAAAAAACAACAAAGAATAAAACAACAAAAAAGAAGCAAAAAAAAGAAGACTCCTTAAAATACAGGAGTTTTCTTTTTTTGATTAATGTAGGTAAACAAACACAAGTAGATACATATAAGGATAAAGAGTGTTCCGCATTTATCAAGAATTTTGTTCCTGTAGAGTTGGCGGGTAAGCTAAACAATTTTCGCTGGTAGGAATATATCAAAATATAAAGGGGGAGAAGATGATGCAAAGAAGATATAAAAGGTATTTTGTAATGTTGGAGAGTGAAGACAAGGGATTTGAAAAATCTAAAGACGAAAAACCTAATGGGTATGCAAAAATTGAGATTAAAAATGCCACAGGAATAATCAATGCAAAGCTCTATTTTTGTCCATAAAAATATTGATAAAAGCACCCTACTATTCAAATAGTAGTAATGAATGAAAAGAAAATTCAAAAAAGATGGACAGACAAGAAAAAAAAGTACTATAATAAAAGAGAAATAAAAAAGGTTAAATTCAATAGATAAGGAGAAAAAACTATGATAAACACGAGCAGATTAGTTGAAGAGTTTTTAGAATTGGTTCAAATTGATAGCCACTCAGCCAAAGAAGGTGCTATTGCAAAAGTATTAAAAGAAAAACTTGAAGAAATAGGACTAGAAGTAACAGTAGATGAAGCGGGTGTAAAAGCAGGTGGAGAAACAGGCAACATTATTGCAAAATTAAAGGGAGAAAAACAAGGGAAAACTATAGTATTCAGTAGCCACATGGACACAGTAGTACCAGGCGAAGGCGTTAAACCTGTTGTTAAAGATGATGTTATATATAGTGATGGAACAACTATTTTAGGAGCTGATGATAAGGCAGGAATAGCGGCAATATTAGAAGCTTTAAGGGTAGTTAAAGAAAGCAAAATAGCACATTCTGACATTGAAATCGCATTTAGTATTTGGGAAGAGGGCGGGCTGTTTGGTGCAAAGTACTTAGATTATAGCAAACTAAATGCAGAATATGGATTTGTACTAGATAGTGGTGGATCTCCAGGTGAAATAATAACAGTTGGACCAGCGCAAGACAAAGTGAATGCAAAAATTATAGGTGAACTAGCTCATGCTGGAGTCGAGCCCGAAAATGGAGTAAGTGCAATAATGATAGCAGCTAGAGCAATAAATAATATGAAACTACTAAGAATTGATGAAGAAACTACTGCTAATATAGGAATCATTAAAGGCGGAGAAGCGACTAATATAGTAACTGCAGAAGTGACGTTAGAGGGTGAATCTAGAAGTTTAACAGAGAAAAAACTAGACGATCAAACTAATCATATGGCAAATGCACTAAAAGAAGCAGCAGATTATTTTGGAGGGAAAGTAGAACTAGACATAGAAAGAATATACACACCATTTAACATAGCAGCAGAAGAAGAAATTGTAGTGAAAACTAAAGAAGCATTCCAAAGAATAGGTATTAAAAGTTATACAACAGCAACTGGCGGTGGAAGCGACACAAATATTTTTAATGGAAATGGAATTAAAGCAATTAACTTAGGAGTAGGAATGAAAAAAGTGCACACATTAGAAGAGCATATTTCTATAAAAGACCTTAAAAATAGCGCAAGAATGGTTTATGAAATAATTAAAATATTTGGAGAGTAGTGAAGAAATGAATCAAGAATATACACCAATTTTTAGTGCAATGAAAAAGTACCACAAAGAGAATGTAATCCCGTTTGATGTTCCAGGTCATAAACATGGCAAAGGGTTAAAAGAGTTCACAGACTATATGGGAAAAACCATCATGGAGCTGGACGTAAACTCTATGAAATGTTTAGATAATATTCTAAATCCAATTGGTGTTATTAAAGAATCTGAGCAATTAGCTGCAGAGGCGTATTCTGCAGCGCACTCTTTTTTTCTAGTAAATGGGACAACAGCAGGAATTCAAGCTATGATAATGAGTGCATGTGAGCCTGGAGATAAAATAATAACTCCAAGAAATGCGCATAAATCAGCAATAGCAGGTATTATTTTAAGTGGAGCAATACCAGTATACATTCAGCCCGTAATAGATAAATATTTGGGGATTGCAATGGGAGTTACAGTTGATAGTGTAAGAAAAGCTATTAACCGACACCCTGACGCCAAAGCAGTGTTTATTATCAATCCAACATACTATGGAGCAGTATCTGATTTAGCAGAGATTATAAAATTAACCCATAAAAATGCTATGGCAGTTTTAGTAGACGAAGCACATGGTGCTCATATGCACTTTCACAACAATCTTCCAATGAGCGCTATGGAACTAGGTGCAGACATGAGTGCCTTAAGTCTTCATAAAACTGGAGGATCATTGACTCAAAGCTCTCTTCTTCTCCTTAAAGAAGGTAATATAAATTATTCTAAAGTAAAAAGCAACTTAAATCTTATGCAAACAACAAGTGCTTCATATTTGCTTATGGCAAGCTTAGATGTTGCAAGAAAGCAATTAGCTTTAGATGGATGGAAGATCTTATCTAAAACACTAAACCTTGCAAAACATGCGAGAGAATTAATTAATGAAATAGAAGGATTATATGCTTTTGGAAAAGAACTAGTAGGGAGTGCAGGAGTTTTTGATTTTGATGAAACTAAACTAGGAGTACATGTTAGTGAGTTAGGGCTAACTGGGTTTGAAGTCTATGATTTGCTAAGAGAAAAATATAAAGTACAAGTAGAATTAGCAGACATGCATAATATACTTGCAATTGTTAGTTTAGGCGATGATGAAAAATCAATAAATGCTCTTGTGCATGCGCTAAAAGACATAAGCATTAAATTTAGAACAAACAAAAAAATAAATAAAATAAATAAAATACTAGAAAATCCAAACATTATTGTATCACCACGAGATGCTTACTTTAGCGAAAAGCGTGCAGTGAAACTAGAAGATGCAGCAGACGAAATAAGTGGAGAATCTATAATGGTGTACCCGCCAGGGATACCAATAGTGACCCCAGGCGAAAAAATAACAAAAGAGATGATTGAACACATTAAACTGTGGAAGAGCGAAGAAGCACAACTACAAGGAGCAGAAGACCCATATGTAGACTATATCAGGGTGCTTGGGCGAGAAGTGAATGGGGGGATATAAAATTGAGTGGCTTAGACATAATTACTAAAATACTTAACAACCTTAACAGAGTAATCATCGGGAAAGAAGAAGTAATTGAAAAAGTACTCGTCTGTTTTTTGGCGAACGGTCATCTGTTAATAGAAGATGTGCCGGGGGTAGGCAAAACCACTATGATTAAAGCGCTTGCTAAAAGTGTCAACCTATCGTACAGTAGAGTGCAATTTACACCCGATGTTATGCCATCAGACATTATAGGCACAACAATTTATAACAGGAAAGAAGAAAAATTCGAATTTATTAAAGGACCTGTTTTTGAACATATTTTATTGGCTGATGAAATTAATAGGACGTCGCCTAAAACACAGTCAAGCCTACTTCAAGCAATGGAAGAGAGTGAAGTTTCAGTAGATGGTAAATTGTATGAACTTAAAAAACCATTTATGGTTTTAGCTACGCAAAATCCAATTGAATATCAAGGAACTTTTCCGCTTCCAGAATCACAATTAGACAGGTTTTTAATGTCACTTTCAATAGGATATCCAAGTGACGAAGATGAAGTTGAAGTAATAAGGCAAAACAAATCAAACAAAACATTAAACCATATTAGTGAGGTGGCTAGTGAAGATGATATTCTTGACTTGCAAAAACAAGCTGAAAATATACACGCCCATGACGATATATTAAATTATATAATTGGGTTGTCAAATGCAAGCAGAACACATGCGGATGTTTCTTTAGGAGCAAGCCCAAGGGCATCAATTGATTTGTTTAAGGCTTCTAAAGCTTTGGCATTTATCAGAAATAGGAATTATGTAATTCCTGACGATGTAAAAGAGATTATGCCTTATGTATTTGAACACCGGCTTATACTATCATCAGAAGCAAGAATTAAGAACAAGAACCCTAAGTTGATTTTAAGAGAAATAATAAAGAGAGTATATGTACCGGTGGTGAGGCAAGTTGAGCATAAATAAAAAAGTGCTTCTAATTGGAGTGATGATACTTATACCAGCTGTGATCATTGGGGGTAGATTGCCGTATTATCTTCTCTATTTTTACTTACTCACAATCATATTTTCTGTGCTACAAGTAGTAATAGGCGCAAAATATATAATTGGAAAAGTATCTATTAACAAAACAGAAGTTATGGCAGGAGAAACAGTAGAAATTAAATATACTATAAGTAACAACACAGTCCTTTCATTTCCAAGGCTAGAGTTACAAAACGAAATAGCATACAGACTGTCTGGAGACAGACCCATGGCAACTAGCTTTTACTTAGAAGCTAAATCCTCTTATAGAAATGAGCTTAGGGTATCTTGCAATAGAAGAGGGTTATATGAAGCAGGGGAAATTAAACTAATAATTAAAGATGTTTTTGGGATTTGTGCATATGAGAAAAAAATTACCGACTCTATACATCTAAAAGCATATCCTGCTATAATTGAACTAAAAGACTTAAAAATAAGAGCAGGGCAACAATTTGGCGGAGTAAAGACTAAAAATGTTTTTTTTCAAGACAATACGGAAGTGTTTGATATACGTGAATATCAAGCAGAAGAGCCAGCAAAAAAAATAAACTGGAAGATTTCTGAGAAATACGATAAATTGTTAGTTAGAAATTATGAATTAAGGGGAGATGCACAAGTAATTGTAATCATTGATTCGTGCAAGAGTAGCTACACTGATGACAGAGAAAGATTAATAGAAGACAAAGTAGTGGAAATAGCGATATCAGTAATAAAATATTGTTTAGAAATGAGCATAGCAGTGACCTTGAAGTATATGAATGAAGATAAAAATATTGAAGTAAAAGGAAGCGAAGAAGCGCATATTAAAGAGTTTATGGATGAATTAACAATATTTGAGCCGAAAAGTAAAAGTAAATTTTTTGAATCGATTTCAAAAACAACTTTGAATGCAACTCAGGGCGCAACGATTATGCTCTTATCT
>JAJOKQ010000152.1 GCA_021129785.1 Clostridiales bacterium
ATCAAAGGCGATCAAGAATCTTGCAAGTAAGACAAATGAGATTGAAGATATTGCAAGTTCTATTGAAGGTATTGCGGAACAAACTAATTTACTTGCTTTAAATGCTGCTATTGAAGCAGCACGTGCAGGCGATGCTGGAAGTGGGTTTGCAGTTGTAGCGGACGAAGTAAGGAAACTTGCGACTCAATCAACGAGCGCAACACAAAAGATAAATGGGCTTATTTCTGAAATACAAACGGGCATTAAAACTGCTGAAGATGAAATGGGTAGAGCAGGAGCTGTAGTAGAAGAGCAAAATAAAGCTGTAGATGAAACAGTTAGTGCTTTTGGGGAAATAACAAAAAAAGTAGATACTGCTTCATTAACACTAAACGAAATTTCTGATGAAACGATAGTGTTAAATGAGAGTGCCTCAGAAGTAGTAGAAACAATGGAAAATCTTGCGAATATTGCAGAAGAAAATTCTGCAGCAACAGAAGAAATAGCGGCCTCAACCGAGCAGAGTTTAGAAAATATGAACAATATAGGCAGTGAAGTTAGTGCTCTAGTAGAATCTATGAGTACTCTTAGAAGTTCGATATCGAGGTTTAAAATAAAATAGAATTAAGAATTGAGGCGTGAGCCTCTTTTTTTATACAAAAAATAATAGCATTAAAGCAAAAGTATGCTACAATATATGCACAATGTATGATAGTTGATATATAATGTATCACTTTGTGAGCTTATTGAAGAGCAAATAATTAATGGGTGGGAGTATAGCAAAATGAAATGCATAGATATTTTATCAGAAAAAGAAACAAAAAATATAGCAACAAAACTTAGCAAATTAGTTAAAAAAGGAGACTTAATATACTTAACAGGAGACTTGGGTGCAGGTAAAACATTGTTTACTCAAGCTTTTGCGCGCGGCTTGGGAATTCGTGACCAAATTACTAGTCCAACTTTTACAATTATTAAAGAGTATGACGGAATAATTCCTCTGTTTCATTTCGATGTTTATAGAATAGAAAGATTAGAACAAATGGATGATTTAGGATATGACGAGTATTTTTTTGGAGATGGAGTATGCGTTATTGAATGGGCATCAATAATAGAAGAGATTTTACCAGATGGACTTTGGATAGAAATAAACGTGATTGGTGAGAAGGAGAGAAAAGTTTGTTTTAAAGGAAGAAACAAGTATTACGAAAAAATGGTTGAGGAGCTGTTAAAGTGAAAATATTAGCGCTAGACACATCATCATCTGCGACAACTGTTGCGTTACTAGATAATGAAAAACTTGTAGCTGAATATACTATCAATAATTTTAGTACACATTCCCTAAAACTTATGCCAATGATTTCTGAAATTTTCGAATCATGTGGGTGGTTACCTGAAGATATAGATATATTTGGGGTCTCGCTGGGACCGGGTTCTTTTACAGGACTAAGAATTGGAGTAACGACCATTAAAGCTATGGCACAAGCACTAAACAAACAAGTATATGGTGTTTCATCTTTAGATGTTTTAGCATACAACTTAATGTATGTAGATGGAATTATATGCTCAATAATTGATGCGCAGCGCGATGAAGTATATGTAGCAACTTACAAATGGGACAACAATAATTTAAATCAAATTATGAATCCATCAATACTTAGTGTAGATAAATTGAAAGAAGTGATGTATAAGAAAAAAGAGCATGTTTATTTCGTTGGAGATGTAGCTAAAAAACTTCGCTTAAGAATTGAAGAAGAAAACTGTGACACTAATATGGTGTTTCCACCAGATGCACTACTATTACCACGAGCATACGCTGTAGGTAAAATCGCGAGACAACACGCATCAGAAGGCAAACTAAAGAACTTAGAAGATATTGTACCGATATATATGAGAAAATCACATGCAGAATGCCAGTATGAAGAAAAACAAAGAAGTGAAAAATAGGGGATTCCTCTTTTGCCCTGAGAAAAACTAAATGGAGCAGAATGGACTCAAATTGAATAGTCACCATTTCTTGTCACCCTGAGCGAAACGTAGTGGAATCGAACGGGTCTAGTATGTATAATGAAGACAATATAGGAGCGAAAAATATGAATAATGATATTCACAAAAATATAATAACATTAGCAATAGAAACAAGTTGTGATGAAACTTCGGTTGCAGTAATGAAGAACGGGCGTGAAGTATTATCAAATATTGTGGCTTCGCAAATTGAACAACATCAAAAATACGGTGGTGTTGTGCCGGAAGTTGCATCTAGGAAACATCTTGAAAATATTAATAAAGTCATAGAAAAAGCACTAAGTGAAGCAAATCTGTCATTTGAATCTATCAGTCACGTTGCTGTGACGTATGGACCAGGACTAGTAGGGGCATTGTTGGTAGGTCTGTCTGCTGCAAAAGCTATATCATTTGCAAGGAACATACCTTTAACCGGAGCAAACCATATAGAAGGGCATATATATGCTAATTTTATTGAGCATAAAGAATTAGAGCCTCCGTTTATATGCTTAATTGTTTCTGGAGGCCATACTCACCTAGTATATATGAAAAACTATGGAGAGTACGAAGTGTTAGGCAAAACTAGAGATGATGCCGCTGGTGAAGTATTTGACAAGATAGGTAGGGCACTAGGACTTAACTATCCTGGAGGACCAGAAATTGATAAACTATCTAAAGAAGGCAATAAAGAAGCAATACGTTTTCCTAAAGCATATTTAGAAAGAGGCAGTTATGATTTCAGTTTCAGTGGTTTGAAATCATCGGTATTAAATTATTTAAATAGAGAGAAAATGAAAGGTAAAAAAATTAGCATAGAAGATGTAGCTGCTAGTTTTCAACAATCTGTAATTGAGATACTAGTTGAAAAGACTATAACATGTGCAATTGAGAAAAAAGTAAAATTGATTGTGTTAGCAGGGGGTGTCGCGGCAAATAGTGGTCTAAGAGAGTTAATGAGGGAAGAATGCTCTAAGTATGGATTAGAACTAATATATCCGTCAAAAAAACTTTGCACCGATAATGCGGCAATGATTGGGTGTGTAGGGTATTATAATTACATCGTGAATAAAAATTCAAATTTATTTCTAAATGCTAAATCGAATTTGAAATTTGAAAACATCTGATTTATATGAGTTATAAAAAGCGATAAGAGGCAATCAAAAATCATGCCAGTTTTATAGAAAAAAATCCGCAGATATCTACAATAATCCAGATGGAGAAAAATTTGAATAACAGATAATTCACATAAAGAATAATAATCAGTAAATTTTTTAGGAGTTATACACATAAAAATATATACAAGCTTGTGGATAAAGTGGAAAAATTGAAATTCCAACACGGAGAAAGCATTTTTTTTGTCGGTAAGGCTGTGGATAATGTGGATAAATAAATTCAGTTTATTCTTATTCCTCTTTATTGTGTATAATTCTACATATAGTGCTAAAGTGCTATATTTAAAAAAAATACAACTCTTCCGTACTGTATACTGTTAGAAAACAAATTGCGGATGGTTCTTACCTTGCTTAATCGGAAGAATCATCCCTGTTTTATATTATATACTATTTTTTTGAAGGAAAAAAGATTGTTTTGAGAGTACTTTCTTTAGAGAATGAACTAACAATATGGCTATAGCAATTTTAACTAAGTCAGGCAGAATAAATGGGAAAACGCCAAATTTAAATGCTAACTCCCAAGTTAAAGAGGCAACAAATTTTAATTGTAGAACACCGATTCCAAATATCAAAACAATTCCTAAAAGCATTGCGATAGAGTTTGCGAGAATAAATTTCACAGTAGAATTCTTCTCTTTTGCAGCTACTCTCTCAACTATAAATCCTATTAAATATGAAGCGATAGGAAATGCAATTAAATATCCGCCTGTAGGGCCTAAAAGAATCCCTAGACCAGCAGTGAATTGCGAAAAAACAGGTATACCTACTGCTCCAAGAAGCAAATATACAATTTGTGAGAATGCACCAAGTTTGCTTCCTAACAGTGCGCCAGATAAAAGAACAGCAATTACTTGTAGTGTAAAAGGAACTGGCGAAAAAGGAAGAGGAATAGCAATTTGTGCAAACACTGCAGTAAGTGCTGCAAACAACGAGCAGATGGACATATTTCTTATAGATAATTTCATTAATACTCTCCTTTTGTCAACCTATAATTTTTAGCGGTTGACAAAAATAGTCTACTATATTAATCTGAATATGTCAAATAAAAAATCCAATACACGGTTCCTCACAATAATCGTGTGTTGAGTTACTATTCAATGGATTTTTCCCATTTTGAGTACATGAGTTCTAACTTCTCTTTTATAGTAGTAATTTCGCATAGCATTTCACGGCTTTTATTTGCATTCGAATAAATCTCCTCTTGGCAAAGCAGTGATTCCAATTTAGAATGCTCTTCTTCTAGCAGTGCAATATTATTTTCTAGATTGTCACTTTCTTTTTTTATTTTGCGAATACGTATATTATTTTCTTTTTCTTTTTTACGTCGCTCTTTTTCTTGTGTTTTATTAATTTGTCCGTCATTTTCATTTAATTTACTAAGGCTGGCTTCTTTTTTCTTTTCCATATAGTAATCGTAGTTGCCAAGGTATTGATCAATACCTTTTTTCTTTAGTTCAAGAATTTTAGTAGAAACGCGATTAATAAAGTATCTGTCATGAGAAATCATAAATATTGTTCCGTTGTACTTAATTAATGCTTCCTCTAGCACTTCTTTAGAATTGATGTCTAAATGATTAGTAGGCTCATCTAATAACAAAAAATTTGATTTTGAGAGAATCAATTTCAAAAGAGACAATCTCGCCTTTTCTCCACCACTTAGAACAGAGACTGTTTTAAACACATCGTCACCAGTGAATAAAAAAGAACCAAGTAGAGTCCTGATTTCTGTTTCGGTTTTACCTGGATACAGATCCCATATTTCATTTAAAATACTGTTTTTATTAGTTAAAGTTTTTTGATCTTGGTCGTAATACCCAACTACAACATTGTGTCCGAGTGAAATACAATTAGAGTTGGAGTTAGTTTGATCTAGAAGCATTTTAAAGAGAGTTGTTTTACCAACTCCATTTGGGCCTATCAATGAAACTTTATCACCTCTATAAATTTTTAAACTAACATCGTTAAAGAGTGTTGAACAGCCAAATTTTTTTGATAGATTCTCAATTTGCAATACATTTTTTCCGCTTGTTTCTCGCGCTTCTATATGCATATATGCTTTCTTCGGACTATAAGTAGGCAATTCATGTACTTTTAACTTTGATAATTGTTTTTCTTTGCTCTTTGCCCTGTTCATTAGCTTTTCTGTACCATGCTGACGTAATCTTCTAATTATATCTTTTTGTCTATCACTTTCTTTTTTGTATTTACTAAATTCTCTTGCTTCTTGTTCTTGCCTGATTTGTTTTTCTGCAATATAATTGGAATAGTTCCCGTTGTAATTTGAAATGCTGTTATTTTCTAATTCTAATATACTAGTTACTAGTTGATCCAAGAAATAGCGGTCATGAGACACGATAATAACAGTGCCTTGGTAGTCTCTCATATAGCCTTCGAGCCATTCGACAGCTTGTATGTCTAAATGATTAGTAGGCTCATCTAACAACAATACAGAAGGCTTTGAGAGCAACAGTTTAGCTAAAGATAATCTGGTTTTTTCACCACCACTTAATTGATTTACCGGTTGATCTAAATCGGCGGAGCTAAATCCTAACCCATTTAGTACGCCCCGAACTTTACTTCTAAAACTATAACCATCATTTCTTTCGAACTTGTCAGTTAATGCTGTATAATCATCCATTATTTTTTCTATTTCATGTGCATTTTTAGATATTTGACTTTGCTTTGCAATCGCAATCTCTAGAGATCTAAGTCGAAGTTCATCTTTAATAAGATTAGCAAAGACGGATACAGCTTCGTCATATATGGTATTTTGAGTCTGGAAAATACTATCTTGCTTTAAATAACCAATAACAGCATCCTTGGAAAAATGAATATACCCTTCGTCATAGGGTAGCTGTTTAGAGAGTATCTTCAAGAGTGTGGTTTTTCCAGTGCCGTTCATACCAATGAGTCCAACTTTTTCACCTTTTCTAATACTAAAACTAATATTTTTTAATATAGAAGTTTCGGCGAATGATTTACTTATATTGTTGCATGATAAAATTATCACATAAATTCCTCCTAAGTCATCATTACTATTCTAACGTAGAAAAGCAGATATTTCAAATAAATTATTGATTATTCTCATATGAAATTGACTTTGCAAGCATTTATTGTTACAATAATATCAGAATCTTCGATAAAAACAAAAGTTTAGCTCTTGCGAAATTAAGGGAGGCTCTGATTAAATCTCGGATACAAGATTAAAACAATGTGAGAACAATTCAATTACTGTGAGGAGTGGCACGATGGGTAAGAATTATACAAATATTTCTATGGCAGTAATACGTAGATTGCCAAAATATTATCGTTATCTTGGAGAATTAATGGATAAAGAAGTTTATAGAATATCTTCTAGAGAATTGAGCGGAATAACTAACTTTACAGCTTCACAAATAAGACAGGATCTAAATTGCTTTGGAGGATTTGGACAACAAGGATATGGATATAATGTTGAAGAACTTAGAGATGAAATTGGAAAGATATTAGGGTTAGGCGCTAATTATAATGCAGTGATTGTAGGTGCGGGTAACTTAGGGCAAGCAATTGCAAACTACCCTCATTTCTCTAAAAGAGGAATAAATATTATTGCTTTATTTGACACTAATCCCAAAATAGTCGGTATGAAAATAAGAGATATCAACATTTATGATGTAGAAAATCTTACTGAATATGTTAAAGAAAATAACGTGAAAATTGGAATAATTTGCACTCCGGATGGTGTGGCACAAAATATAACCGACAATCTTTGTGCTGCAGATATTAAAGGCATATGGAATTTTGCTCCTATAGATATAAGAGTGCCTAAAGAAGTAAAAATAGAAAATGTTCATTTAGGTGAAAGTTTGCTTACCTTATTGTATCTTTTGAATGAGAAAGATAGGGACTAAATCGATGAACATTTTGAATGTAGTGAATGATACGAGTGAGTTTAGGGTGATTGTATGAAAGATAACTATGTTAAAATTTATGAGTATATTGAAAAGTTGACTAGAGATACAATAGGTTTTGAAAGAAAAGGGATAAAATGCAATGGAGACATTTTGTCGTTGACAGAAATATTTATATTGAAAACAATAAATAGTTCTAAAAATAAAAAAATGATAGAGATAATGAGGCATTCAGAGGTAGACAAAAATACATTTAGTTTTAGTGTTAAAAAACTAGTGAATATTGACTTTATATGCAAAGAAAAATCTAAGGATGACGGGCGTATTCAATTGTTGAAGCTAACCGACAAAGGAAAATTTTTTCTTGGAGCTGCAAAAACGAAGGAAAAAGAAATGCTTTTCGAGCTATTGAGAGATTTTACTTATAATGAAGAAAAGACAATACTAAAATTTTTGCTTAAATTAGATATGTTGAAAAATGAGAGATAGCATTTAAGCTTATCTCTCATTTTTGTTGGGACATTAAGTTTGATATTTTAAATATCTGTGTGATTAATCTATGCAGGAACAATAACATCTACTGGACATGCACCAACACATGCTGCACAGTCAATACATCCGGCAGCGTCGATTACATATTTGTCTTCACCTGCAGAAATAACATCAACTGGACATTCAGCTACGCAAGCTCCACAACTAATGCACCCTTCATTTATTACATAAGCCATATTGTTCACCTCCTTTATAAGCGTATTTGATACTAATGGTATTATACCAAACCTTTTGATTAATAAAACATTCTTTAAAAATATTTACGCGAAAAAGAGTAATAAATAATGATTTTCATTGTAAAAGATTCTGCTTTAGTGAGTTAGATTCTCTGGCAAAACTGTGATAGAATATAAAAGAATCTCCAATTCTAATTATAAGGGGTAACTATATGCGAGTTTATGCTCTGGTTGGATCAAGCGGGACAGGAAAGAGTTATCAATCTATGATTTTAGCAAAGAGAGAAAACATTCAATATATCATTGACGATGGACTTTTAATAAAAGGAAATAAGGTATTAAGCGGTCATTCTGCTAAGCGTGAAAAGACGAGAATGGCAGCTGTAAAGCGCGCGTTGTTTATGGAAGAGGCTCATAGAAACAAAGCAATTGATGTAATTAGTACAAATAAGCCAGATGCTTTATTAATATTGGGTACATCTGACAAAATGATAAATAAGATAGTACAAACTCTAAAATTGGGTGAAATTACTGAGTATTTCTATATCGATGATCTAGTCTCGAAAGAGGAAGTTGAAATGGCCAAGAGGAGCAGAACGCACGAGGGTAAACATATTATACCCGTGCCTACTTTTGAAATTAAAAAGGATTTTTCAGGCTATTTTTTGAATCCACTAAAAATCTTTAGAAAACTGAGCAAAGAAGATGTTCAGGAAATTCATGAAAAATCAGTTGTGAGACCAACGTTTAGCTATAGAGGCAAATACACAATCTCCAGCCGTGTGATTAAAGATATTGTAAATTACGTTGTTAATAAAGCAATAGGTGTAGATAGAATAATATATGTTGATATAATATCGCTAGATAGTGGAGCAAGGGTGAAAATTGGATTAACAGCTGTATATGGGAATCCCCTAAAAGCACTAATGGGACTAGTGCAAGAGCAAGTTAAAATTGAGGTCGAGGAAATGACATCAATAAATATTATTGGGGTAGATATATTTATTAAAAATATCGTAATAAATGAGTAATTTGTTTACTTTATTATAAACTGTGTGTTATAATGCAGATATATTCTAAATTATATGGTAAGTGCAACTTATTAAGTAGATAAGATTACTGCATATTGTTAATCATATAACAATGAAAACGTTTTCGAACTCATATTATTCGAATGCTCGTCAGGTTTATTCAGATGCTTATAGTTTGAGTTTTGTTGTAATATAAAGCTCTTTAAGCTGAAGGATCTTGAATGAATATATGTAAAATTTATTTTAAAATATTTTAGGAGGCTATTAGAAATGTCCGAAAAAACTTTAAATCCGTTTGAAATTGCACAATTGCAGGTAAAAACAGCTTGCGACAAGTTAGGTACAGACCCAGCAGTTTATGAAATCCTTAAAAATCCAATGAGAGTATTAGAAGTTTCAATCCCAGTTAAAATGGATGACGGAAGCACAAAATCATTCATTGGCTACAGATCACAACATAACGATGCTGTAGGACCGTTTAAAGGTGGAGTTAGGTTTCATCCTGATGTAACTAGAGATGAAGTTAAAGCTCTTTCAACATGGATGACGTTTAAGTGCGGAGTAGTTGGAATTCCGTATGGTGGCGGTAAAGGTGGAATTACAGTAGAACCACATGATTTATCTAAAGGTGAATTAGAGAGATTGTCAAGAGGCTTTGCAAGAGCTATTGCACCGATTATTGGCGAGAAAAAAGACATTCCTGCACCAGATGTAAATACAAATGGTCAAATTATGACTTGGATGATTGACGAATATGAGAAAACTACTGGTAGATTTGAACCAGGTGTATTCACAGGAAAACCTTTAGATTTTTATGGTTCATTAGGAAGAACAGAAGCAACTGGTTACGGAACAGCGATTATGGCTAGAGATGCTGCTAAGAAAATTGGATTATCTTTAGACGGAGCAACTATAGCTATTCAAGGATTTGGTAATGTAGGAAGCTATGCAGCTTTATACATAATTGAAATGGGAGCTAAAGTTGTTGCAGTATCTGACTCTACAGGGTGTATTGTTAATGAAGATGGTTTAGATATTGAAAAACTAATTGAATATACAGCTAAAAACAGACATGTAAAAGGCTTTGAAGGCGCAAAAAAAGAACTACATAGAGATGAAGTACTAATACAAGATGTAGATATACTAATGCCATGTGCTTTGGAAAATCAAATAACTTCAAAAAATGTGAATGATATTAAAGCTAAGATTGTAAGCGAAGGAGCAAATGGACCAACAACTCCAGAAGCCGATAAAATAATGTTTGAAAAAGGAATAGTTGTGGTTCCTGATATACTAGCTAACGCTGGTGGAGTGACAGTATCTTACTTTGAGTGGGTACAAAACTTAATGAGATACTCTTGGACATTTGAAGAAGTACAAAAAAAGCAAGATAAATTAATGATTGATGCTTTTGAAGAGATTTGGAAGCTTAAAGAAGAACATGGTGTAAATATGCGTACTGCTGCTTATATGATGTCAATTAAAAGAATTGCAACAGCAATGAAACTTAGAGGTTGGTATTAGTTTTTAAGAAAAAAACTTAGGCGGGTGCATCTTAGATGACCCGTTTTTTTTGTATAAAAAAACAACTACCAGTTACTATGTAGAAGCTTCTAGGTTGTTAACTACAGCAGTAAAACAGTGGCTTGTAAGGCTAATAAGATTCTCTACATAGTTTGTTTAAAATTAATAATTCTTTCGTCCGTTGTTGTCGTAATCATTTCAACAAATTTTTCAGAAATGTAAGGGTGAAACTGAAGACCAGCTTCTTGCTTTAGAGTATCAATAGCTTCTTGAAAAGGTAAAGCACTTCTATAGGCTCTATCACTTGTCATGGCATCATACGCATCAACTACAGTTAAAATAGCTGCATTAAAAGGGATTTGTTTACCACTAAGTCCATGTGGATAGCCTGTACCATCATAACGCTCATGATGGTGAAGAATTGCTTCGTGTACGCCTTTTAAAAAATTAACATCTTTAAGTATTTTGACACCAAGTTCGGGGTGTTCCTTTATTGATAACATTTCATTATTACTTAGTTTAGCTGGTTTATTAAGAATAAAATCATCTATACCGATTTTACCAATATCATGCAATAGTCCTGCTTTTCTTAAAATATTTATTTGTTTAGGTTTTAGTTTTATATACTTGCCAAATTCTTCAGCAAGAAAAGAAACCCTCTCTGAATGACCCTTTGTATATTTATCTTTAGCCTCAACAGCATTAGCTAGAGCAGCCATAGTCTGCATATAGTAATTTTTAAGGTCAACATATAATTGGAAGGAATGTCTTGCAAATAATAGTGGTGCAAAGAATAAGAGCATTATTAAAACGCCATAGTTTAGATATAAAAGACTTATAAAAACTCCTAATATTGCAATTACTAATAAATTTGGTATAGCCCAAAGAAACTTGCTAAAAAACAAGGTGAAAAAGCT